>DASWEL010000001.1:0-2751 GCA_036394755.1 Gemmatimonadales bacterium
TGTTCGCTGCCGCCGAGGCGATCGCGCCGGCGCGACTCGCGATCATTTTGGCCGTCGCCGTCGGCATCGGTGTCGCCGCAGTATTCCGGAGGGCTCAGCCTGCGAATGCACCGGCCGCTTGGTCGTGGCCGATCGCGGCGACGCTGCTGGCAGCACCGGCCGTGTACCCGTGGTATCTCTTGTGGCTCGCCCCGTTTTTGACCAGCGAGGCCACGTGGCCGCTCGCCGTGTGGACCATCAGCGTGCTGATAGCGTATCTGGACTTGATCTCGGGCCTTCCACGCTGGGGCATCGCGGTCGAATACGGGCTCGTGCTCGCGGCGTCTATGGTCGGTTGTTCATCCAACGCAACGTCCATGCAATTCACCACGGAGGGAAGTCCATGACACATGCGAGCCGTATTACGATGATCCGTCTTCTGGTTCTCGGGGCTCTGGTCGTTGCTGCAACCTCAGGGGCGGGCGAGCCCTCGCCGATTGCCGAACAGATCGCCAAGGCCTACGGCCTGGATTCGTTCGGGCGCGTCGAAGCGATTCGCTATACGTTCAACTTACAGAACCCCGCGGTGTCGCTGTCCCGTTCATGGGTTTGGGAGCCGAAGACCGGCCAAATCTCCTACGAGGGCAAAGACAAGGACGGCAAGCCGGTGAAGGTCAGCTTCGTCCAATCCGAGCTCGCCGCCGATTCTCCCGTCGTGAAGGATAGAATCGACTGGTTGTTCCTCAACGATAACTACTGGCTGATCTTGCCCTTCCACGTTTACTGGGACTCCTCCGGCGCCGATGTACAAGAGAAGGGAACGCACAAATTGCCGCTGGGGAAGGGTTCCGCGAAGCTGGTGACCGTGCAATATCCGAAGGGCGGCTATACTCCTGGAGATACTTGGGATCTGTACGTCGGGCATGACAACCGAATCAAAGAAATGGTTTATCATCGGGGCGACCCAAAAAGCCCAGTACCGGGTCTCGTCACCGTGAGTTGGGCGGGCTACAAGAAGGCCGGCCCTCTCCTTTTCTCAACGGAGCATCTTGGTACGGCAGACGGCAAGCAGCTGCACCTCTTCTTCTCGAACGTGTCCGTCAAGCTGGTCGGGTCAAAGACCTGGATGAACGCACGATAGACTACGACGCCGGTCGCCACTGCTACAGAGCGAGGTGATCGGCTTGAGCGGCGTGTAGACGAGGAGGTAGGTCCCGGCGATGCTCGCCGTCACGAGCACGGCGAGCGCGCCAGCGGTGCAGGCGAGGACGGCGAGGCCCGCCGCGAGGAGCGCGGCGCCGATCGCGAGCGACTCCGCGGGCAGGACGCGGCCCTCGGGCAGCGGACGGCGGCGTGTCCGCTCCATGCGCGCATCGAGGTCACGCTCGAGATACTCGTTCAGGGCGAGCGTCGCGGAAACATTACCCGCGTGATTGACAAATGATGGGTTATCGGACGCTCCCCGCTTCGCCGCCATTCGTTGAAATACGGAGCTCGATCGACGATACGGCGAGGATGTCGGTGCGCCGGATCCCCGTCACGCGTACCTGAAGCTCCCGCGACGTGGCCGCTTGACGGGACGCCAGCTCGCCGTGCTGCGGGAGGTTGCCGCATGGCGTGAGGGAGAGGCCCAAACGAATGATCTCCTGGTGGGCTGGGTGCTGAAGGACCCGGCCGTCCTGGAGATCGCGCGCACGATGCCGCGCGATGCCGCTGCGATATCCCGCATACGAGGTGCGGGAGGCATCTCGGGTTCCGCGCTCAAGCGCCTTGCGGGCGCAATCTCAGCCGGAATCGAAGCCGAGCCGATCAAGACGCCGCGTGAGCCGTCGTCGGACGTCATCCGCCGCGTTGCTACTGCATCCGAGCTCGCGTCAGTCCTGCTTCGCATCCGCTGTGACGAGGCGGATCTCGCGCCCGAGCTCGTCGCGACGCGCGGTGAGCTCGAGCGCTTCGTCGCGGATATCGTGGCCGATGACGTCGACGGGCACCCGCTCGCAGCGGGATGGCGCAACGCGCTTGCCGGCGCCGAGCTGCGTGAACTCGTGGACGGTCGGATCGCGATCGCCGCGCTCGCGACTGCACCATACCTCGAGATCATCCGACGCTAGGGTCGCCGAGCCGAGTCCAACACAGGGCAATCATCAATTGACACCCATCGACGAGTTGTCGATTGAGGATCGTCTGGGGGAGGCAGCCGGCGGTGGGGCGATCGGCAGCGTGTCGAGCTCCGCGCGGATCCACGCGTACAGCCAGTCCACCCAGCGCGTGGGCGCCCGATAGTCGGCAGGCAGCGCGCTGCGCCGAAAATCGACCGGGCTCAGCACCACCACGGCCTGCTCGAAGCCGGCGTCGGCCGCGAGGATGAACAAGTCCTCGGCCGCTTCGTCGCCGATCGCTAGGCACCCGAAGGAGCCGACCCCACCGTGAATCATGATGTCGCCACCCAGGGTCTCGCTCCCGCGACCGTCCTCCGCTGCGCGGGCGAGATCGAAGTCGTTGGGGTAGCCGAGCGCGAGCGACAGATGGGCGATGCTGTTCGGGTTCAGGTACACGATCGAGTAGATGCCCTCGGGCACCTGACCATCGCCCTGGCGAAGCTTCGGTCCCAACACTCCGCTCGCTCCCTGAATCGCAAAGGATCGGACGAAGACGAGATCCTGGTCGGGGCCCGCTGCGAAGAGCTGCAGCTCGCGCTCCTGCTTCAGCCCGAGCAGCACGAAACGGGCCGGTGGATACGGCACGCGGGCGGCGACGAAGAACGGCGTGAGC
>DASWEL010000002.1:0-150250 GCA_036394755.1 Gemmatimonadales bacterium
GAAGACACCCGTGATCCGAAGCTCATCTCACAGGACGGCCTCGCGGGAGACGCGCTGTCTCGTTGGAGCCCGCGCGGGCGTCACATCCGCGGGGACGCTCTCGCGTTTCTTGGACTCTTCCTCGAACCACGCCCACGTGCGGCGCAAACCTTCCTCGAGCGAGATCCGCGGGCGGTAGCCGATGAGCCGTTCCGTGCGCTCGAGGCCTGCCAGCGAATCGCGGACGTCACCCGCGCGCGAGGGTTGGAGGATGTAGCCGACGTCGCGACCTGTGACCCTCGCGACGAGCGCGATCAGCTCGAGCAACGAAGATTTCGCGCCCGCACCGACGTTGACCGGCCAACCACTCACGGTGGAGGCCGGCGCCGAGGCCGCAAGCAGGTTGGCGTCCACGACGTTGTCGACGTACGTGAAGTCCCGCGTCTGCTGCCCGTCGCCGTAGATGACGGCGGGGCGCCCTTCCAGCGCCGCCTGCAGGAAGTTGGGAATCACCGCGGCATAGGCGGAGTGCGGACTCTGGCGTGGTCCGAACACATTGAAGTACCGCAGCGCCGCTCCTTCGATCATCCCGCTGCGCGCGAACGCCAGCACGTACTGCTCCCCGGCGAGTTTCGACGCCGCATAGGGCGATCGCGGCAGCGGCTCGACGGCCTCCGCCTTGGGCAGGATCATCGTGTCGCCGTAGACCGAGCTGGAGCTCGAGTACACGACGCGCGAGACCTTGGCCTGGATGCTCGCCTCGAGGAGGCGCATCGTGGCATTGACGTTGTTATCATGGGAGGCCCACGGGTCCTGTATCGACCGCGGCACGCTCGGCAGGGCCGCCACGTGGAAGACGACGTCCATCCCCGCTACCACGCGCTGGCAGACACCAGGATCACAGAGATCGCCGTTGACGAACTCGATCTGATCTTCGATGGGCGTGAGATTGGCCAGATCGCCGGTGAGCAGGTTGTCCACGACGCGCACGGTGTGACCGCGCGCCACGAGCCGTTCAGCAAGATGCGACCCGATGAACCCGGCCGCCCCGGTAACGAGACACTTCGTTCGCATCGCTGCCAGCATGACGACTCCTCTTGGTGGTGTCGCGGCAGCCCGAGCAAGAAGGGTCGCTACCGCCGTCGGAAGGCGGTGCAAGGCTCACGCTATGGTGCGAGGATGGACTCCAGCGCCGTAACTCATTGCGCGTTAATGAGATGTGACGCTACAGGAGCGCGGGCGGGAAGGTGGCGGGACGGGCAGGATGTCGCAGTCGTGTGACAGGGGGCCGCGTGTCGCAGTCTCAAGCCACTTACGACGTCGCTTCCCGCTTGAGCTGTTCCCACCACTGCATCCGCTCTTTTACCGTCTTCTCATGGCCGAAGTCGGTCGGCTGATACCAGCGTTTGCCCCGTAAGACGTCAGGCAGGTATTCCTGCGGCAGGTAGGCGTTCTCCGAGTCGAACGCATACTTATAGCCCGCGCCATACCCCAGCTCCTTCATCAGCCCCGTCGGCGCGTTGCGAATGTGCAAGGGCACGGGCTCGGCGGGATGTTGCTCTGCCGCGGCCTGCGCCTCCCGGAACGCGGCATACGCACGATTCGATTTGGGAGCGGTGGCGAGATAGATCGCGGCCTCGGCGAGTGCCAGCTCTCCTTCGGGACTGCCGAGGAAGTGATAGGCGTCCTTCGCGGCGAGGGCGATCGTGAGCCCGCGGGGGTCCGCGAGACCGATGTCCTCGATGGCCATGCGGACCAGGCGCCGCGCGATGTAGAGCGGGTCCTCGCCGCCGGCCAGCATACGGGCGAGCCAGTAGAGCGCACCGTCGGCGTCAGAGCCGCGCACCGCTTTGTGCAGCGCGGAGATGAGGTTGAAGTGCTGCTCGCCGCCCTTGTCGTAGACCGGAAGCGGACGCTCCAGCACCTGCATGACCGTCTCACGGGAAACGGGAAACGGGACACGAGAAACGCGGATGTGCTGGAGGAGTGCTTCCAACGTATTCAACGCGCGCCGCGCGTCTCCCTGCGCGTGATGGACAAGTGCATCCATCGCTTCTTCTGTCAGCACGTTTCCCGTTTCGCGTGTCTCGTTTCCCGACTCTCGCAGCGCCCGCTCGATCACGGTCCGGATATGCTGATCGGTGAGCGGCTCCAGCACAAACACCCGACACCGCGACAGCAACGCGCCCGTCAGCTCGAAGCTCGGATTCTCCGTGGTCGCGCCAATGAGCGTGATGACGCCATTCTCGACCCAGGGAAGAAACGCGTCCTGCTGCCCCTTGTTGAACCGGTGAATCTCGTCGCAGAACAGGATCGTTCCCTGCCCCTGGTACTTGAGTCGCTCTTCGGCCTCTTTGATGATCTCGCGCACTCGCGCGACGCCTTCGGTCACGGCAGAGAACGGCTCGAAGTGCCGTTCGGTATAGTTGGCGATGATCCGGGCGAGCGTCGTCTTGCCCGAGCCCGGCGGGCCCCAGAAGATGCACGAGCCGACGTCCCCGCGGCGGATCAGTTCGCCGAGTGCTTTCCCGGGTCCCAGCAGATCTTCCTGCCCGAGGAATTGCTCGAGCGTCTTGGGCCGCATGCGCGCCGCTAACGGCTCGGTGGACCCTTGAAAGAGTGTCGGCTCAGACACGGGACACGTGGTGCGTCAAATAGCCCTCTATCGCATTAAAACGGATGCACGTACTGGAACGCGGTGAATCATACTGCAAGCATGAAGCAACTTGAATCGTTAGATGCGTACCGCACCGCGCAGGACCTCGCCGCCAGGGCATACTCGCTCACTCAGAATGGCGTGCTCTGCAAACACTTCGCGCTGATCGACCAGATCCGACGCGCCTGCATATCAGTGCCAGCCAACATCGCGGAGGGATATGCACTCGGCACCACTTTGCAATTCATCAGGTGTTTGCGAATTTCCCTAGGCTCGAGCGCCGAGCTCAGGTCTCATCTCGAGCTCACGAAACGATTCGCACTCGCAGACGCCGAAGACCTCAACGCCACTATCGCGCTCACCATGCGGGTGATCGCAATTCTAGTCGGTCTCTTGAAGAAGCTGGACAGAAACCCCCGCTCACGTGTCCCGTTTCTCGTGTCCCGTGTCCCGTTCAGGCCACCGAATCGAGAATCAGCTTCGTAATAAAGAATACCAGAGCGCCCGCAAAGAAAGCAGCCGGCATTGTCCAGCCATGTTTGCCCTGGAGCTCTGGGACCAGATTCGACGCCGCCACGTAGATCGCCACTCCCGCTGAGATCGCCAACCCGTGCTGGACGAGGAACCCGACGTGATCCGTCATGATCACCCCGGCCAGTGTCGCGAGGCCGAGGAGCGCTGCCGCTCCTACCGCCCGCCCTCGCGTCCTGCCGCCCGCCATCATGATGCTGGAGATCGTGACGCCCTCAGGGAGCTTGTGCAGAAAGATCGCGATGAACACCAGGAGCCCAAGCTCGGGACGCACCAGGAAGGCACTCGCAATCGCCACGCCGTCGAAGAACGTGTGGAGGAGCAGGCCGATCAGCGCGGATGTGCCGGCCACGGAGCTGATCGCGTGAGTTTCCTCGCCAAAGTGGAAATGCGGCGTCAGCGTATGCTGCGTGAAGTGAACGGCGAGATAGCCCGCGAGGACCATCAGCGGGGCGACTCCACCGCTGCGCGAGAACGCTTCCGGTAGGAGCTCGATGATCGCAACCGACAGCATGAAGCCGGCGCCGAACGCGAGAAAGTGCTCGATGACCTTGAGCTGCAGCGCGGCGCGCCGCGTGACCGCCAACGCGCCAAGCACGTTGCCGGCGGCCGCCACGAGGGCGTAGAGGAGGGCCTTAGACACGGGAGAGCAAGTACTCCTTTGTGTTGCGCGACGGATCCTCGAGCACTTCCTCGAGCAACCGCGCCAACGTCTCCCCGACTTCCGGCCCCGGTCGCACCCCGGCTCCGATCAGATCATCCCCGCGCACGGCGAGATCCTTCAATGCGAGCGGAGGATTCTTGGCGCGGATGTTCGCCACCGTCTTCTGGAGTGTGTCAGACGCACCGATGAGCAAGTCGTCGGCGTACTCGCCGGTTTCCGCGAGCCACTTCCGCACCCGCGCCGCGTCGCCCGGTTCAGGATAGTGTTCGCGCCATTTGCCGATCGCCCGGCCACGCTCGATGTCGCGATTCGCGCACTTGAGCCGTGTGAGCAGCGAGGCGGGATCCTTGCTGATGTAGGCTGTGACGATAACGGGATTGCGGGGCAACCGATCGACACCGGTCGCGTCCCCGAGCTCCGGCAGCCAGATCCGTTTTGCTCCGGTGTCTACCCAGAGCGCGACGAGCTTCGAGACCTTCTTCGCGGTCTGGATGCCCTTGAACCATTCGTCCCGCACGCGCTCCGCGGACAACTGCGCGAGGCCTTGAATGTTCGCCTTCGCCGCTTCGAGCGTCCGGGGGTGGATGCGAAATTCGAACCGCGCGCTGAAGCGCAGGGCCCGCAGAATCCGCAGATAGTCTTCCTGAAACCGCCAGTTGGGATCACCGACGGAACGGATCAGCTTCTTTTCGAGGTCCTGCTGGCCCTGGAAGGGATCACGCCACTCGTGCCGGATCGGGTGATACGCGATGGCGTTGATCGTGAAGTCGCGGCGCGCCAGGTCGTCCATGAGCGACGCGCCGAACTCCACCACCGCATGGCGGCCGTCGGTCTGGATGTCCTTCCGAAAAGTCGTGACCTCATGCGGCTGATTGTTGGCGTCGAGCACCGCGACGGTGCCATGCTCGATCCCGACGGGCACGGTACGCTTGAACAACTGTTGGACTTCGGCCGGCGGCGCTGCCGTCGTGAGATCGAAATCGTGATTCTCGACGCCCAGGAGATTGTCGCGGACCGCCCCGCCCACGCACCACGTCTCGTAACCCGCCTGTTCGAGGCGCTGGGCGATGGCGAGGACTCCTTGAGGGATCGGAAGCTGGCGAGGGAATGTCATCGGGAAACGGGAAACGAGAAACGGGAAAGGCTTCTTACCCGCACAGGACCGATCCTCCGTTGACGTTGAGGATCTCTCCCGTGATGTGTCGAGCCAGCGATGAACACAGAAACACGATCGGACCGGCAATATCCTCGGCCGAAGCAATCCGACCGAGAGGAATCGTCGCTTCGATCGCCCGTTTCCCCTTTCCCGTTTCCCGTTCCAACGGCTTTTGTGACATTTCCGTATCGACCCACCCCGGCGCGACGCAGTTGATCGTGATCTTGGGCGCAAGCTCGACGGCGAGCGACTTGGTGATCGAGATGACGGCGCCCTTCGTGGCGGCATAATCGGTGTGAAATGCCTCGCCGCGCTGGCCGGCGGTCGACGACACCAGCACGATCGTGCCGCCTTCTTTGATGTTGGGAATCGCGGCGCGGCAGACGTAGATCACCGCGTCGAGATTGGCACGGCGCGTGGATTCCCACTGCTCGTCCGTCATCTTGGCGACCGGCACATCGTCGGCCGGCCAGACGCCGTGATTGATCACGAGAATGTCGAGACCGCCGCCGAGCGCCCGGAGCGCTTCGGCGACGGCCTTGCTGGCTCCGGCCGGCGTGCCGAGGTCGCCGCGCACGGCCGCGGTGACGTGCGTGTCGGCGGCGGGTTTGCGGCTGCGATATCCCACGGCCACCTTCGCGCCGGCCCGCGCCAGCATCACCGCCGTCGCGCGCCCGATGCCGCGGCCGCCGCCGGTGACGAACGCACGCTTCCCGGTGAGATCGATCAACCCTTCAACCGATCTTCGACCAGGTCACAGATCACGTGCTCGATCGCGAGATGCAGCTCCTGAATGCGCGCCGTCTCGATCGCGGGCACGACGAGGACGAGATCCGCGATGTCCTTGAGCTTGCCGCCACTCCGTCCCAGCAACGCGACGACGCCCACGCCCCGGGCCTTGGCGGCCTGCGCGGCGCGGATCACGTTGGGACTCTCCCCGGACGTCGAATGCAGCACCAGCAAGTCGCCCGGCTCGGCCAAGGCTTCGACCTGCCTGGCGAACACTTCATCGAAGCCCATGTCGTTGGCGCAGGCCGTGAGTAACGAGCTGTCGGTCGTGAGCGCGACCGCGCGCATCGCCGGCCGATTGTTCCGGTAGCGCACCACATACTCCGTGGCGACGTGCTGGGCGTCCGCGGCGCTGCCGCCGTTGCCGGCGAAGAACAGCGTACCGCCGCCGCGCAGCGTTGCCTCGTACCGGTCCGCGATGGCGGCGATGGCGTCCGCCTGCTCCGCGGCGACGCGGCCGGCGAGTGTCGCCAGGCCGTCCAACGACTCCCGGATCCGCGTGACCTCCGCGCTCACTTCACCGCCTCGACGAAGGCCTCGAGATCGCCCTGGGGTCCTTCCTCGAGGACGGTACCGATGACCACGAAGTCGGCCCCGGCCTTCCGGGCGGCGCGCGCCTGCGCCGGTGTGCGAATGCCGCCACCCACGAACAGGGGGCGCTGCGGCACGGCCGCGCGGCAGGCCCGAATCACCTCCGTCGAAACAGGGTGCTCCGCCCCGCTGCCCGCGTCGAGGTAGACCGCTTGCATCCCGATCAGTGTGGCGGCGGTGGCATGCGCGGCAGCCAGCTCGGGCTTGTCGGCGGGGAGCGGGCGCGTCTGGCTCACCGACTCGACGCTCGTCACACGCCCGCCATCGATGAGGATGTACGCGGTGGACAGCGTTGGCACCGGATGCTGCCGCAGATACGGCACCGCGCGGACGTGCTCCTCGATCAGATACTGCGGATTGCGACCCGACACGAGCGACAGGAACAGGATGAGATCCACTTGATCGGTGAGCTGCATGGCGGAGCCGGGGAACAGCGCGACCGGAATACCGGGCGCGTTGGCCCGCAGCGCGCGCGCGACCTCATGCGTCTGGGCCGCGCCGTCGAACGACGAGCCGATCAGCAGGCCGCGCACCCCGGCGGCCTTCGCGGCGCGCCCGATGCGCGCCGCCTCGGCGCCGCTGGTGCGGACCGGATCCACGAGCACGAGCAAACCCTGACCATCAAGTCTCATCTTCGGCCTGAGCTTCGAAAGCGTAGGTGGCGAACGCGTCCGCCGCGAGCAGATCGAGCGCCAACTCGCGGCCTCCCGCCGGTTGCGATGTTACCCCGGCCAGCAATTCCTGACCCAGGTGAGCGAGGTGCATCGCGAGCCCTCCGGGCGCGTCGTGCACGGCGCACCGCAGGCGGGCGCGCAGCGTGGTCGGCGGCACGGGGCGGCGCGTGTCGAGCCACGCCAACACCTCGTCACGAGTCATCGCGCCAGATCTCGAACGATCTCCGGAGTGCGGGCGCGAGCCTCTCCCAATTTCGTGATGTCACCGACGCCCGCCGAAGCAAAATGCGGACGCCCCCCGCCTTTCCCGCCCGTCGTGGACGCGATGGCATTGGCGATCTCACCCGCCTTGACGCCCTTGGAGACCAGATCGTCGGTGACGGCCACATGAATGCCGGCCCGCTCGCCCGTCGTGAACAGGACGGAGATAGCGCGCTTATGCTTCGCGCGGAAGCCATCCATAATCGCGGCGATTTGGCCACGGTCGTCGAGCTCGGACTCGTCGATATGGAGCTCCACATCGCCGATACGTTCCACGTTTCCCGTTTCCCGTTTCCCGCCTCCCGATTTCAGGAGCTCCTGAACCTGCCGTTCGAGCTTCCGGTTCTCCTCCAGCATCGCCTCGATGCGGCGGGTCAAGTGCTCGGGCTGCGTCTTGAGCAGGCCCGAAGCCTCGGCCAGACGCTGTTGGAGCTCGAGCGCGTAGCGGTACGCCGTGGGACCGGTGAGCGCTTCGATGCGTCGCACGCCCGCGGCGGCACCGGTCTCGTGGGTGAAGCGAAACAGCGCGATCTGACCCGTCGAGCCGACATGCGTTCCCCCGCACAGCTCGAGCGACACGCCCGGAACGTCCACGACGCGCACCACGTCGCCGTACTTCTCGCCGAACAGGGCCATCGCGCCCGCCGCCACCGCGTCTTTGTACGCCATCTGCCGCGTCGCGATCGGGAGATTCTCCCAGATGTGCGCATTGACCTCGGCTTCGATGACCGCCAGCTGCTCGCCCTTGATGGGGCCGTGATGGCTGAAGTCGAACCGCAGCCGCTCGGGCGCGACGACCGATCCTGCCTGGCGCACATGCGTCCCCAGAATCCTCCGCAGCGCCGCATGCACGAGGTGCGTCGCGGTATGATTGCGCTCGATATTGCGGCGCCGAGCCTCGTTGACCTGGGCGAGCGCCGGCGTCGGCTCGAACGTCTCGCCGAACGTGCCGACGACGGCGTTCCGGCCGTCCACCTTCTCGACGCCCTCGACCGTCAGCTCCCACCCGTCGCCCTTCACGACGCCGGTGTCGCTGACCTGACCGCCGGACTCGGCGTAGAAGGGATTCTCTTCCAGGATCAGCTCCAGCTGATCACCCGTTTGACGAAATGCGATCGGCTCGGTCTCGGCCTTGGTCGCTTCGTACCCGACCCATTTTTGCTTGCCCTTCTTCTTTACTTCAACCCATTCGCCGCCACGTTTCCCGTGTCCCGGATCCCGTTTCCCGAGAGCGCGCGCAGCGCGCGACCGCCGCCGTTGCTGCCCCAGTGCCTGCTCGAACCCCTCGACGTCGACGGAATGCCCGTGCTCCGCGGCGATCATCTGCGTGAGATCGAGCGGGAAGCCATAGGTGTCGTAGAGCTTGAACGCATCCTCGCCAGAAATCACGGGCTGGTGGCGTAGCTCTTCCATCCGCGACAGTCCCCCCTCGATCGTCTCGAGGAAGCGCTCCTCCTCGGCACGCGTGACCCGCTCGATGTGCGGCTCCTTCGAGCCGAGCTCCGGATAGACATCGCCCATGACGCCCGTGACCGAACGGGTGAGTGGCGCGAGCGTCGGCTCGCGGCGGCCCAGGAGCCAGGCGTGCCGCACCGCGCGCCGCAGAATGCGCCGCAGGACGTAGCCGCGCCCCTCGTTCGACGGATAGACGCCATCCGCCAGGAGGAACGCGACGGCGCGCGCATGGTCGGCGAGGACGCGGTAGGGCGCACCGGACGGGCCGCGGTCGTACGGCCGCCCCACGATCTCGACGGCCTGCGCGATGATCGGCTGAAACAGGTCGGTGTCGAAATTCGAGGCCACGTTCTGCATGACGGAGGCGATGCGCTCGAGCCCGGCGCCGGTGTCGACCGAGGGCTTCGGCAGGTTCTTCCGCGAGCCGTCGGGCTGCAGGTCGTATTGCATGAAGACGAGGTTCCAGATCTCGAGCTGCTTCCCTTCCTCGTTCAGGCGCACGAACTCTTCGGTGGTCAGCTCACCTCTGCCGCGCTCGCTCCTGGGACGCAGGTCGACGTTCAGCTCAGTGTTCGGCCCGGCGGGCCCGGTGTCAGCCATCTGCCAGAAGTTGTCCTTGTCGCCCAGGCCGAAGATCCGGCTGTCCGAGATGCCGGTGATCTGCCGCCACAGCTTCCGCGCTTCATCGTCGGAATGGTGCACCGTGACATACAGCCGGTCGGGATCGATGCCGAGCCATTGGCGGCTCGTCACCCATTCCCAGGCGTATTCGATCGCCTCCTTCTTGAAGTAATCGCCGAAGGAGAAGTTGCCGAGCATCTCGAAGAACGTGTGGTGGCGTGCGGTGTGACCCACCTGCTCGAGGTCGTTATGCTTCCCGCCGGCGCGGACGCACTTCTGGCAGGTTACCGCGCGCGCGTAGTCGCGGCGTTCCAGCCCCTGAAACACCCGCTTGAACTGCACCATGCCGGCGTTCGTAAAGAGCAGCGTGGGGTCGTCCGCCGGGACCAGCGAGGAGCTCGGCACCTCCTGGTGGGCGCGAGGGGCAGCCGTGAAATAGTCGATGAAGTTGCGGCGGATTTCACTGGACTTCATGCAGGTAAAATATAGCGCAACTAGGAGTTAAGGGACTCGACCACCTCCCGGACCTCCCCGCCATTGAAGCCGCGCCGCACCAGGAACGCGACGAGTCTCCGCTTCCGCACCACCGGTGGCAGCCCCGCGAGCTGCTTCGCCCGCTTCTCCGCCAACGCGCGCACGGCTCGCGTTGGGTCGACGCCCTCGGACGCAAGCGAGGTGCGCACCGCCTCCTCCGCTAAGCGCCGATCGACACCCTGCGATTGGAGATCACGCACCAGGCGAGCCGGCCCCCGACCGCGTCGAGCTTTTGCCGCGGCATAGTCGAGCGCGAACTGAGCGTCGTTCAAGAGCCCGGCGGCGCTCAGGCGATCGAGGGCACCATCCACAGCAGCGGGGGGATGTTGTTTTTGCAGCAGGCGCCGCCGCAGGTCGAAGCGCGCGTGGGCGCGGCGCGTGAGTGCGCGGAGCGCGGCGCGGTGCGCCGCCTCGAGATCAGCCAGCTCGTGCAGTCGCTCGAATACCAGGGGCGGGATCTCGCTCCCGACGACGAGATCGAGCCCCGCCAACGATTCGGCGGGGAGCGAAGCAAAACGCCCCCGATCCACTTCGACCAGCCTATAGTCTGGCCGGCGTGGATCGGGGGCGAGTCCGGTAAGAATCACTCTTCGCTCGCGGCGCTCTCCTCGTCGGCGACTGCACCACCCGCACCCGGTTCCACAGTACTGACGCCGAGGTGCTGCTTCACGCGTGCCTCGACTTCGGCCGACATGTCCGGGTGGTCCTTCAGGTACAACTTGGCGTTCTCACGCCCCTGTCCGATTCGCTCTTTGCCGTACGAGTACCAAGCGCCTGACTTCTCGATGATGCCGGCCTCCGCCGCGATATCCACGAGCAGCGACTCGTGGCTGATGCCTTCGTCGAACATGATGTCGAACTCCGCCTGGCGGAACGGCGGCGCCACCTTGTTCTTCACGACTTTCACGCGCACGTGGTTGCCGATCACGACTTCGCGATCCTTGACCGGTGCGATGCGCCGCATGTCCAGCCGGACGGAGGCGTAGAACTTCAGCGCCCGCCCGCCGCTCGTCGTCTCCGGATTGCCGAACATGACCCCGATTTTTTCCCGCAGCTGATTGATGAAGATGACCGAGGTGCGTGAGCGGTTGATCGCGCCGGCGAGCTTGCGCAGCGCCTGACTCATCAGCCGCGCTTGCAGCCCCGGCAGCGAGTCTCCCATCTCCCCTTCGATCTCCATTTTCGGCACGAGGGCTGCGACGGAGTCGATGACCACGACGTCCACCGCTCCCGAGCGCACCAGGATCTCGCAGATCTCGAGGCCCTGTTCGCCCGTGTCCGGCTGGGAGACGAGCAGATTCTCGATATCCACGCCCAGCTTCTTGGCGTACTCGACGTCGAGTGCGTGCTCGGCATCGATGTAGGCGGCGGCACCCCCTCCCCGCTGGGCGTGGGCCACGACGTGGAGCGCCAGGGTCGTCTTGCCGCTCGATTCCGGCCCGAAGATCTCCGTCACCCGGCCCCGGGGGATCCCGCCGATGCCGATTGCCGCATCGAGGTTGATCGCGCCAGTCGAGATCGCTCCCACGCGCACTTGCGGTGTGTCGGCGCCCATCCGCATGATGGACCCCTTCCCGCACGTCTTCTCGATCTGGGTGATCGCGAGGTTCAGTGCCTTGCGGCGGTCCTCCGTGAGCGAGGGAGAGGAAGACTTGGCCGGTTGCTGTTCTGCCATGGTTGACCTCGACATAAGGTGGCGAGCCTCGTTGGGTGGAGGCCCGAATATATACCGAAACCACTATCACCGCCATCCGGGACGGAAGGCGTCCTCCAGATGCTCTAACTTGTTGTCGACAATGGCAATACAGTCAAAGCGGTAGACGTCTCCCTGGCGACCGCAGCGGTCCATCCAGACCCGCGCCGCTTTCACAATCTCCCGCCGCTTGGCGCCCGTTACCGCCTCGAACGGACTGCCGAATGCCGTGCCGCGTCGCGCCTTCACTTCGACGAACGCCACCAGATGACCGCGCCGGGCGACCAGGTCCAGCTCGATCCGGCCGACGCGAAACCGATGCGCGACCACCTCCCATCCTCGCGCCTGGAGGTACCGGATCGCCTGCTCCTCCCCCGCGAGCCCGCGCTGATGCCTTGGGTCTGACCAATTGGATGGATCACTGTGAACGCCGCTCGACATGCGCCAGAAATTATCTCACGCTGATCGTCGCACGTAATCAGAAAACCGCCCGCCGGTACGAAACCGCGCACTAGCCAGTCGAGGTCGCACTCTCCGGACCGGTCAGGTCGTCCAACTCCTCCAAACCGAGCAGGACATCCCTGGGCTTCGAGCCATTTGCCGGTCCGAGCACCCCCGCGAACTCGAGCTGGTCGATGATCCGGGCGGCCCGACCGTACCCGATGCTCATGCGCCGCTGCAACAGCGACGTCGATCCCAGCTGATTCTGGATGCACACCTCGGCCGCCTGCCGGAAGAGTGGGTCGCGATCGCCGACGTCCCCCTCCCCCGTCCCCCGTCCCTCTTCCCCCTCTTTTTCTGCTTTCTCGAGCGCTGCCACCTGCTCGTCAATCGATGTCCCGGGCGTGGCGACCGCAGCCGCCGCATGCTGCTTATACCATTCCATCAGTTTCTCGGTCTCGTCGGTCGAAATAAACGCGCCTTGCACGCGCATCGGCTCGCTCTTGCCGGGCGGCAGAAACAGCATGTCGCCGTTGCCGAGCAACGTTTCGGCGCCGTTCTGATCGAGAATCGTGCGGCTGTCGACTTTCGCCGAAACGCGAAACGCAATCCGGCACGGGAAGTTTGCCTTGATCAATCCCGTAATGACGTTCACCGAGGGACGCTGCGTCGCGAGGATCAGGTGAATCCCGATGGCGCGCGCCTTTTGTGCCAGCACGGCGAGCGGCGTCTCGATCTCGCCCTGGACCGTCAGCATGAGGTCGGCAAGCTCGTCCACGATCAGCACGATGTACGGCAGAATCCCGCCACTGTACACCGCATCGAACGGCAGCTCCTTCTGAATCCCCGCCTGCGTCGCGAGCGTCTCCCGCGGCCCTTTGAGCGGCGCCTTCGACTCCACTTTCTTGTTGAAGTCGGTGATGTTGCGCGCGTGATTGGCGTGTAACAGCCGGTAGCGCCGCTCCATCTCCCAGACTCCCCACTTCAGCACGTTCGCCGCTTTGTGATGACTCGTGACGACTTGCAGGCCGAGATGGGGCAGCGCGCTGTACATCGACAGCTCGACCATCTTCGGGTCGATCATCAACAGCTTGAGCTTGTCCGGTCCGTACGCGTACACGAGGCTCGTGATGATGGCGTTGATGCACACCGATTTTCCCGAGCCCGTCGCGCCGGCGATGAGGAGGTGCGGCATCTTGGTGAGATCATCCACCACCTCGTCACCTTCGAGGTTGCGCCCGAGCACGACGGGCAGCACGCGTGCCGCGCGTCGGAATTCCGCGCTGTCGATGAGATCGCGCACGTGCACCAGTCGCGGCGTCGGATTCGGCACCTCGATCCCGATCGCCGCCTTCCCCGGAATCGGGGCGACGATGCGCAGCGACTGCGCGCGCATGGCGAGCGCCAAATCGTCGGCGAGCGAGGAGACGCGTCCCACCTTCACGCCGCGCCCCGGCTCGAGCTCGAACCGCGTGACGACCGGGCCGACGGTCTTGTTGATGATCTGCGCGCCGACGCGGAACGTCTCCAGCGTCGCCACGAGCCGCCGGCCCATGTCTTCGATCTGGGCCGCATCGGCGTCCTCCACGGCCATCGGACCTTCTGTCAACAATTCGATGGGTGGGATGAGCGAGCCCGGAGGGGGCGCCGGGGCTTTGGGAGCTGGCGCGCTCGGAGGTTTCTTCGGGACACGAGACACGGGAAACGGGACACGTGGTGGCTTCTCCGTTTCCCGTTTCTCGTTTCCCGTTTCCCGCGGTTCCGCCCGTTTCGCGTTTCCCGTTTCCCGCGTTCTCAACAGCGTCAGCGGATGCCAACCGATCGTCAGGACTCCAAGGGCGGACAACGCGAAGAGGCCAGCGAGCACGGCCCCCGCCGTGCCGACCGCACCTTGGACTCCGTTCGCCAGGAACCCTGGAAACAGGCCAACCAGGCGTTCGCTGCGCGTCCAGCTCGTGTAGTCGGGAGGGAAGGTCGGGCCAATGGCGAGCGCGATGCCGTACGGGATGAGGAGGACGAGTCCCGCGCCGAGGACGGCTGTCCGGCCCCACGACAGCGCGCCCAGCCGTTCAAACGCGGCGAGCGCCCACCCCACGCCGAGGATGGGCAGGACGATCGCGCCGACGCCGAACAGCTGCCAGAGCGCGTTGCCGATCGTCCGTCCCCAGCTTCCCGTCAGCGCCACCGGCAGCAGCGTCAGCCCGAGAAAGAACCCCACCAGCAGGGCCGCGATGCCGATGAGCTCCGGGCGAGCTTTAGGATTCATGCCGCGATGCGTCGATCCGCGTAGACGGGAACAATCGAGAGCCGGTCGGGATTGGCGCAGAACTTGACGTCGTCCCCCAGTCCCGCCTCGCCGAGCTGCCGGGCGGCGTCGCTCGCGCCGAGCGCGTCCTGCCAGCCGCCCTGCTGCGCCGCGAGATCGAGCGAGACCTGGGCGGCGTCGTTGAGGGCGAGCTTCTTCGGCGGGACGCCTTTCTTCACCGCCTTGATCAAGCGCCCGGCGGTATAGGCATCCTCGAGCGCAAATTGCTTGTCCCGCCCCGCGCAGATGATGACGAGATCGCCGCGCTCGGTGAACAGCGCGCGCGCGCGCTCGGCCACGGCGCTGAAGTTCAGGGCCGCCGCGACCAGCACCGGGTCGCCGCCCTGAGCGGCCAGCAGCGCGGGCGTGCCGTTGGTGGTGGCCAGAAATAACGTCTTCCCACCCACGGCTTCCTTCGTCATCTCCCGCGGGGAATTCCCGAGGTTGAATCCGTCGATCTTCAGCAGCCGGCGTTCGCCCGCGAGGACGATCCCGTTCTTCTCCAGGTTCGCCGTGAGGCGGACGACCTCCTCCGAGCTGGCGGCGGGGACGATGGCCTTCGCGCCGGCGGCGAGCGCGGTGACGATCGTGCTCGTCGCCCGCAGCACGTCAATGACGACGACCGCTCGGCCGGTCAAATCTCCCGCATTGAGGCCGAGTGGTGTGTGGTAGACATCAATCTTCATGTTTGATCTTTGAGGAGCTGTGGTTCGCGCTCGAGGAATTTCGTGTCGACATTGCCCGCGACGAAATCCGGGTGGCGCATGACCCGGCCCAGAAACGGAATCGTCGTGGTCACGCCTTCAATGATAAACGAGTCGAGTGCCTGGCGCATGCGGGCGAGCGCCTCGGTCCGCGTATTGCCGTGCACGATCACCTTGGCGAGCAGGGAGTCGTAGTAGGGCGGCACGGTATAGCCGGCGTAGATGTGCGTGTCCACCCGCACGCCGGGCCCGCCGGGCGGATGGTAGGCGGTGATCAGTCCCGGCGACGGCTGGAAGTTCCGGCTCGGGTCCTCGGCGTTGACGCGGCACTCGATCGCGTGGCCGCGCAGCCGGTGGCCATTCATCACGAACGACAGCGGGGCACCCGACGCGACCGCGATCTGCTCCTTCACGAGATCGAAGTTCGTGCACATCTCCGTCACCGGATGCTCGACCTGGATGCGCGTGTTCATCTCCATAAAGTAGAAGGAGCCGTCCGCATCGAGCAGAAACTCGATCGTTCCCGCACCCACATAGCCGATCGACTCCGCGAGCTTCACCGCGGCGTCCCCGATGTCCTGGCGCAGCGTCTGGTCCACCGCGGGCGACGGCGCTTCCTCCACGAGCTTCTGGTGGCGTCGCTGCACCGAGCAGTCGCGCTCGCACAGATGCATCACCTTGCTGTGCGTGTCGCCCATGATCTGGATCTCGATGTGCCGCGGGCGTGCGAGGTACTTCTCGATGTACACCTCGTCGGAGTTGAAGGCGGCAAGCGCTTCCTGTTTGGCGAGCGTAAACGACTGCGCGAACTGATCGGCATCGATGGCGACGCGCATCCCCTTGCCCCCGCCCCCGGCCGCCGCCTTGATGATGACCGGAAAGCCGATTTCCCCGGCGACCTGCTGGCCTTCCTCGAGCGACTCGACCGGTCCCGGCGAACCGGGCACCGTCGCCAGGCCCTGCGCTTTCGCGAGTTTGCGCGCCGCCGCCTTGTCGCCCATCTGCCGGATCTGGTCCGGCGTCGGGCCGATGAAGGCGATGTTGGACGCCCCGACTTTCTCCGCGAACTCCGCGTTCTCGGCGAGGAACCCGTAGCCGGGATGGATGGCGTCGGCGCCGGTGATTTCCGCGGCGGCGATGAGCCTGGGGATGTTGAGATAGCTGTCGCGGCTCGGAGCGCGGCCGATGCACACGTCGTCGTCGGCGAAGCGGACGTGCAGCGACTCCCGGTCTGCCTCCGAATACACCGCCACCGTCTCGACGCCCAGCTCCTTGCACGCGCGGATCACCCGCAGGGCGATCTCCCCGCGGTTCGCGATCAGCACTTTCTTGAACATCAGGGCGTCAGCTCGATCGCCCCGGCCGCGTCGGCCCCACCCAGCCGGTTCCCCGACGAATCGACGCCCGACACCTTCAGGGCGAACTCGCTCGGGTTCGTCGCGTAGAAGATCGCGCTCTCGTAGCTGATGACGCCCTGCTGGTACCAGTGGAAGAGCGACTGGTCGAAGCTCTGCATGCCGTATTGCACAGAGCCTTCGGCGATGAGATCGCGGATGCTGAGCTGCTTGGCGAGATCACGGATGTTGTCGGCCACGGCGGCCGTATTGATCAGCACCTCGGCCGCCGGGACGCGGCCGCGCCCGTCCCTGCGCGGCACCAGGCGCAGCGAGACGATCGCCTGCAGCGCCGTCGACAAGAGGTGCCGGATCTCATCGTGCTGGTGCGGCGGGAAAAACGAGATCACACGGCTGACCGTTTGCGTTGCGTCGGTCGTGTGCAGCGTCGAGAACACCATGTGACCGGTATCCGCAGCCTTGAGCGCCGTATCCAGCGTCTCCATGTCACGGATCTCGCCGATCAGGATCACGTCGGGATCCTGCCGCAGAACGTGCCGCAGCGCCGAGTTGAACGTGAGTGTATCGTTGCCGACTTCGCGCTGCGAAATGTTCGAGTGCTGGTCGCGATGGAGGAACTCGATCGGGTCCTCGATCGTGATGATGTTCACGCGCCGGTTCGTGTTCACGTGATTGATCATCGCGGCCAGTGCCGTCGATTTCCCCGACCCCGTCACGCCCGTGACGAGGACCAGCCCGCGCGGCTTGAGCGCGATCTCCTCCAGCACGCCGGGCAGATTCAGCTCGCGGATCTGCTTGACCTCGTAGGGAATCGCGCGGAACGCGAACGCCACCGTCCCGCGCTGCTGGTAGATGTTGGTCCGGAACCGACCCACGCCGGGGACGCCGATCGCGAAGTCCGCCTCCTTGTGTTCGGCGAACTCCTTGACCTGCCGCGGCGTCATGATCTGCTCGGCCAGCGACTTCAGCTCTTCCGGCTTGAGCGGCGCGACATCGAGCGACACCAGGTCGCCGTTCACCCGGATGGTCGCGGGACGCCCGACCTTCAGCAGCAAGTCGGAGCCGTTGCGCTGTACCATCTGGGTGATTGCTTGTTTGAAGTTGAATGCCGGCAGATTGCTCTGCGTCGCCTCACCCATGCGGATCCACCCGGAAAAGGACCTGGCCGAACTCCACCGGCTGCGCGTTTTGTGCGGTGACTTCCCGCACGACGCCCCCGACCTCGGACTCGATTTCGTTCATGATCTTCATCGCTTCGATGATGCAGACGACCTGCCCCACGTTCACCCGCGAGCCCACCTTCACGTACGGCTGCGCGGCGGGCTCCGGCGACTGATAGAACGTCCCCACCATGGGCGACTTGATCTCCAAAAACTGGGGGCCTGGGGCTTGGGCCTGGGGACTGGATTGAGGGGTCGGTCCGGCGCTCCCTGGAACGCCAGCCGGTTGTGATACAATGACATGCCCCCCCCCGGTCCCGAAGGTGTTTCCGCCATGCCCCGCCTTTGACACCCGCACCGACGACCATGCCCCGAAGAGACCCCGACGGATCTCGATCGCCCCGACTTCAGGGGCCTCTTTCAGGATCTGCACGATCTGCGCGATGATGTCGAGCTTCATGAACCTCCAATAGACCGGACGGTGCTCGGAACGTCAATTGGGACTTCCCAATCCCGAATCCCCAATCCCAAATCCCTCACACGAGTTCCAGGAGATCCGTGCAGCCGTCCGTCAGCAGCACGGGTCCATCGCCCGACAGATGCACGTCGTCTTCGATGCGCACACCGCCCCGCCCCGCAACGTAGACGCCCGGCTCGATCGTCACCACCGCGCCCTCGGGCAGCGGGTCGGCGGCGGTGCGCGCGAGCCGCGGCGCTTCGTGCACCTCGAGACCCAGACCATGCCCGGTCGAATGCCCGAACGCCGCACCGAAGCCACGTGCTTCGATCGGATCGCGCGCGAGCGCGTCCGCGTCACGCCCGCTCATGCCGGCGTGCACACCTTCGCGCGCGCGCCGCTGCGCCTCCTGCACCAGTCCGTACAACGCGCGCTGCGACTCATCGGCCCGCGCCCCAACCACCACCGTGCGCGTCATGTCGGCGCAGTAGCCGTCGACGACGGCACCGAAGTCCAGCAGCAGCCATTCCCCGGCTGCCACCGTGCGGCTGCTCGAGTGCGCGTGCGGCAAGGCGCTCCGCGGCCCGCTCGCCACGATCGCCGGGAACGGGTGCGCCTCGCTGCCGTGCCGGCGCAGCGCCCGTTCGAGCTCTCCCGCGATCTCGAGCTCCGTCTGCCCGGGCCGCACGGTGGCCAGCGCGGCGCGCAGTGCCCCCGTCGCGAGCGTCGCGGCGGCGCGAATCGCGGCGACTTCACTCGCATCCTTGCGCACCCGCAGCTTCTCGACCAGTTCGCCCGCCGCTTTCCATCGCCACGCCGCGCCGGGTCCCGTCGAAAACCGCTCCGCATCCTTCACGCTGATCGCATGCGCCTCGAAACCGATTGAGCTCCCAGGCGCCGGCCCCGAGCCCCAAGCCCCCAGTTCTTTGAGCAGCCGGTCCCACACACTCGTCCCCTCGATTTCGACGCGCGCGACTGCGCCACACTCCTGCCGCGCCTGCTCGTCGTAGCGGAAATCGGTGACGAAGAGGACCTCGCCCCGAGTCACCACCGCCAGGCCCGCCGAGCCGCTGAATCCCGTCAAATAGCGGATGTTGGGCCGCGACGTCACGAGCAACGCGTCCAACCCCTCGGCTTCGAGCATCGCGGCGAGCGCCGCTTGTCGCTCGGCGCGCCTATCGCGACTCGAGGTACCTGGCAAGCGCTTCGAATCCCAGCCGATAGCTGTCGGCGCCGAATCCCGTCACCACGCCCACCGCGAGATCCGCGAGCAGCGACCGCCGCCGCTCCGGCTCGCGGGCAAAGATGTTGGAGAGATGGACTTCCACGAACGGCACACGCACGGCGAGCAACGCATCGCGCACGGCAAGACTGGTGTGCGTAAACGCCGCGGCGTTGATCAGCGCGCCATCGGCATGGCCCTTCAGACCCTGGATCGCCTCCACCAACTCGCCCTCATGATTCGTCTGAATCCACGTGCATTCGACGCCCAGCGTGCGCGCGCGCTCTTTCGTGGCGCGCTCGATGTCCGCGAGACTCGTGCGACCGTAAATCTCAGGCTCGCGCTCCCCCAGCAGATTGAGATTGGGGCCGTTCAGCACGGCGATGTGACGAGACACTAGGACTTGAGCTTCTTCAACCACTGCTGGAACTGATCCGCCTCCACCTCATCCTCCGGCGGCCGGTTCGTCCGGCCGGACGAACGGCTCCCGCCCAGAGTTTTGGGCGACGCGGGATCACCGCCCTCCGCTGTACCACCCGCGGCGCCAGGTTTCCCGCCGGCGAAGAACTCATCGAACGAGAAGCCTCCCGTCTTGGATCCACTGGCGGACGCAGTGGAGCCATCTGGGGCGGGAGCGGATGGAGGCGGCGCTTCCCGTGACTGTGCGCTCACCCGTCGTCCTACCTCGTCCCCAAAGACCGAGTCGAGCGAGATGTGGTCGTGGGCTGGATGGGACGGCTCGCCTAGTGTAGGCCCGGCAACGTCGAACGCAGCCGAAAGCGTGCTCTGCGCGCCTCGTCCCGACCAGATCCCCTTGAGGAAGGCCTGCGCCGAAACGCCCGATTTCTTTCTGCCGCCCGATGACAACTTTTCGACTTTGCTCTTCAGTCTCGCGTCGTTGGGTCGCTGCGCGAGCAGCGCCTGATAGACCCGCAACGCGTCCTGTGGATGGCCCTGTTTGAGATACAGCTCGGCCATCGTTTCCGTGAGCACGGGCTCCGCCTGTGACAACGCAGCTGTATCCGCTGCCCCATCGTCGTCGGACAGGGCGACGGCGGCGGGAACACGCCCGGTCGGCGCTGGGGGCGGGGGCGGGGTAGCTGACGGTGGAGGTGGAGGGGGCGGCGCCGGCGGTTGTGGCGGCCGCGGCGCGGGGGCGCGCATCTCGTCGTCGGGCATGATGAGCGGCAGATCAACCTGGGGCAATGCCTCATCGAGGTCCGGACCGCCGTGCGCTGCCGCCGGGTCCGGCGCGTCCAGCTTGAACATCCCGCTGCCCTCGTATTGCGTCCGCGCCAGTCCCTCGATCTCCACCTGCTCGATCTGCTCCGAATTCAGCTCGACGTCTTCCTGGACTTCCAACCCGTCCGCTTTGGCAGCAGCGTGGGCGTTGGGGTTGAAGCTGATCGGGTTCTCAAAGTTCTCGACTTCCGGCATGCTCCCCGAGCGCCTGGACGGCCTCCGCAACTCGACTGGCTCCGGCGTCTCGTGCTCAACCGCAAAATCCGGCTTGGTCATCGGCGCGGTAGCCGCGGCGAGGGCCGCGGCGGCCTTCCCCTTGGCGCGCGCCAACGCTTCGGCCGCGTCGCCATTCATCGGGTCGGCGTTCAGAAGCCGAGACAGCCACTCGACCTCTTCGTCGTACTTCCCGTTCCGCTCAGCCAGCTCGGCGAGCCCACGCAGGGCGATGATGTTTTCGCCGTCGAGGCCCAGGACCTGCTTGAAGACGCCCAGCGCGCCGGCGTCGTCTTTCTTGTCGACGAGGCAGCGGGCGTAGACGATGTAGGCGCTGACGTAATCGGGGTGCAGCTTGAGACCGTTCTGACAGAGCTCGACCGCGTTATCTATAAGCCCTGCTTTACGATAGGCGTCCGCCAAGGGGGCGAAGTTTCTGCCCTTGGGATTGTCCCGGTAGCGCGCTTCGAGCTTGTCGATCTCGCTGGTGTAGGCCACGCCTAAGTCTATGTGGGAATTGAAGGAAGATAGTGTTTGGCCGGCGCCGCTGTCAAATGACCCGAGACCCTGTGCGCTTGAGTTTGTGCGTTGTCGTTTTTAGACTTATGCCCCTTCACCCCTCCTCTCCAGACGGAGTTCGAAGTCGCCATGCTGCGCACGATGCGCTCCAATGCCAAGTGGATCTTTTACATCCTCGCCATCTCATTCATTGGCTGGCTCGCCATCGGGCAAGTGATGAGCATCCTCGGTCCCAGCGGCAACGTCGTGCTGCGCGTCAACCGCAAGGAATACCCGGTCACCGAGTATCAGCAGCGCGTGCAGCTCGCCTCCGAACAATACCGGCAGCAATACGGCACCGCACCGCTGACGAAGGAAGAGGACCGGCAGTTGCAGGACCAGGTCATCAATCAGATGATCCAGGACGCGCTCCTCGAGCAGGAGTACCGACGTCTCGGTATCCGGGTCAGCGCTGAAGAGATCGTCGCGATGGCGCACAATTCTCCGTTGCCCGAAATCATGCGCGATCCGCAGTTCCAGACCGACGGCCAGTTCGACATTCGCAAGTGGCAGCAGTTCCTCTCGACGACGAGTGACCGCAACCTGCTGCTGCAGCTCGAGGGGATCTACCGCCAGCAGATTCCGCGCATCAAGCTGTTCGAGTATCTCGCCAGCGATGTCTACATTCCCGATGCCAAGCTGTGGCGGCTCTACAAGGATGCGCACGATTCCGTCCGGGTCACGGCGCTCGCCGTGTCGCCGTACACGATCCTCGACACCACTCCGATCAGTGACGGCGAGCTCCAGGCCTACATCGCGAAACATCCTGACGACTTCAAGCGGCCGGCCGTCGCGTATGTGCGGTTCATTGCGGTCCCGCGCCTCCCCAACGCCGAGGACAGCGCCGTCGCGCGCGCGCACGTCGCGCGCGTGCGCAGCGAGCTCGCCCGGGGGGCGAAGTTCGAGGACGTGGCGAAGCGCGAGTCGAGCGATTCCGGCAGCGGGCAGCGCGGCGGCGATCTCGGCTGGGTCCGGAAGAGCGACACCACCACGCTCGTTGCGCCGTTCATGAGGGCCGTGCGGAGCCTGAAACCGGGCGAGCTGTCGGCACCCGTCCCGACGCGGTTTGGCTACCACCTGATTCGTATCGATCAGGCCAAGGGCGACTCGGTGAAAGTCCGTCACATCCTGATCCCCGTGGCGCTGCAGGGTGCGCACCTCGATCAAGTCGAAGCCCGCGCCGACACGCTCGAACGCCTGGCGGCGGAGCGGAGTGATCCAACGACGCTGGACACGGTCGCGCGTCGCCTGAAACTGCAGGTGTCTCCGGAATACCGCGTCACCGAAAATCAGGGGTTCATGCTCGGCGATTACAGGATTCCAGACGTGAGCGTGTGGGCATTCGAGACGCCGGTCGGCGAAACGAGCCCGGTGATCGACGGCGACGCGGGCTACTACGTCTTCCGGCTCGACTCCGTAACGACGGCGGGCGCACCGCCGCTCGCGCAGATTCGGGCGCAGGTGACCGACCTCGTTCGGGCGGAGAAACTGAAATCGGTCGCGCGCCAGCGCGCGGACTCGCTCGCGGCCCTGCTCCGCGGCGTCCCGGATCTGGCGGCCGCCGCCGCAGCGCGCGGTCTCCAGGTTCAGCGCCTCGGCCCCTTCACCCGCATGCGGCCGCCCCGCGATCTCACCGGGGAGGCGCTGGTCGTCGGGACCGCGTTCGGCCTGCGCGTCGGGGAGCGTAGCAACGTCGTCGCTGGTGAGGGCGCCTACTTCATCCTCGAGTCCGTGGGACGCAAGTTCGCGGATTCCACCGCGTGGCTCGCTCAAAAAGAGGTTCAGCGGACGCAGCTCCGGCAGGCGCTGCAGCAGGCGCGGATTCAGCAGTATCTGGAGGGAGTGCGCGCCAAGGCCAAGGTGGTCGACCGGCGCAAAGATCTCTTCAAGTCCCAGGCCTCGGCGGACGCCTCGACCCTGCTGCAGTAGCGCTACTCGACTAAGCGCTTCGGTTTGGCATTCCGCGGTTGCTCCTCCTCACGAGCGGAGGGCAACTGCTGGATACTGTTTTCCGCGTCAGACAGCGCGCGCTTGAATTCGCGCAGTCCCTTCCCCACCGCCTTGCCCGCTTCCGGCAGTCGATTCGCGCCGAAGACGAGCAGGACGATCAACATCAGGATCAGTATTTCGCTGCCGCTCAGGTTTCCCAACATGACACGCTGCCGTTATTGATTCAGACGCTTCGGGCTGCCGCCACCGGCCGCAGGGGGAAGCGGAGCATCCGAAGTCGCCGGCGGTTCCTCAGCCGACACATCCTTGAGACCCTTCTTGAACTCCTTGATGCCCTTCCCGATCGACGCGCCGATCTCCGGAATGCGCTTCGCGCCGAAGAACAGCACCAGGATGAGCAGCAGGATCGCGATTTCCGTGAAGCCGAGATTGCCGAGCATGATTCGCCTTTCTAGAAGAGCGAGCGCGCCACGAGATACGCGACCACGACGCCCACCACCGCGAGCAGTGAGACGTCGAGCCCGATCGGTCCCAGCGTAATCGACATCACCAGCAGATCCAGGTGCACCGGCCCGATCGTCGGCGTCACCGACCAGGTGAACAATTCCTTCGCCGGCCCCTGAGGTAAGAAGCGCCGCAGGAACGCCTGCAGCAAGCCCCCCACCACGAACCCTACCGCCAGAACCCCCAGGTAGAAGCCGGGGCGACGCGGGCCGTGTGACATCGCTTAACTGCGCCGTTCCACGGCGTAGGCGATGCTGCCTTGCAGGGCGTCTCGCGCGGGCGACGGTGGCAGCACGTCGAGCTCCGCTTCCGCCTGCAGCGCGAGGTCCAGCGCCCGCTGTCGCGCCGCCTCGAGCCCGCCCGCGCTCTCCACTAGTCGGATCACTTCAGCGACCAAATCGTCACTCGGCTCCGCCGCTTCCATCAGCTCGGCCACGACTCGCCGGCCCTCCCCCTCGGCCGGCATCCGCGCGAGCGCCGCGATCAGCGGCAGGGTGACCTTGTGCTCGCGCAGATCGAGGCCGGATGGCTTTCCGGTCACCGCCTCGAGCTCGGTATAGTCGAGCAAGTCATCCGTGATCTGAAACGCCATTCCGAGGAGCATCCCGAACCGCGCGAGGGCCTGCCGGTAGTTCGCCGGCGCCGTGAGGGCGCCCACTTCGCACGCGCCCGACAGGAGCGATGCGGTCTTGGCCCGAATCAAGGCGTCGTAGGCCCCTTCACCATAGGCGAGTTTGTCGTGGGCCTCGAGCTGCCGCATTTCTCCCACGGTCATCTCGTTGGTGACGCGCGCCAGCACGCGGAGCGCCTCGTGGTCGTCCAGGCGAACCAGCTCGATGATCGCACGCGAATAGAGATAGTCCCCCATGATCACCGCGATCTGATGCGAGAACAGCGCATTGATGGTGGGCAACCCGCGCCGCAATACGGAGTGGTCCACCGAGTCGTCGTGCACGAGGGTCGCCAGATGGATCAGCTCGACGACGGCGGCGAGCGTCACCGCACGCGGATCCCTGGACCCCGCCGCCTGGTGACTCAGCAGGAGCAGCGTCGGCCGGAACAGCTTGCCCTTCATTTGCAACAGGTGGTCGTTCACTTCGCTTACGATGGGGAAATCCGCGGCGATGACGCGGCGCAGCTCAACGACCACCTGCTCCAGCTCTCCAGCCACCGGCCGCTGGACGTCACGGAGGCTGACGCGGGCGACTTGTTGACTCACGCTATTTCGCCTTCGCGAGCGCTTTGACGCGCCGCTCGGCGTCGAGGAAGCGGATGTCCACCGCGAAGACGCGTCCGTACAGGTCGCGGGCATCGGCTTTCTTGCCCTGCTGCTCGAGCGCGCGGCCGAGCCAGTACAAGACGCCGAGACGCTCCTGGTCGCCGGACGCGGGGAGATCGAGTCCGCGTCGCAGGATCGATTCGGCCACGCCGAACGCACCCTTCTCGAAGAAACAGACCCCCAGCATCTCCGAGGTCCGCAGCTTGCCTTCCGGCGCGCGCAGCGCTTTCTGCAGCTCCGCAATCGCCTCGTCGAGCAAGCCCATTTCCTTGAACGCGACGCCGAGGTCGTAGTGCGATTGGAAGTCGGCCTCGTCGATGTTCTCGTCGATCCCCTGCTTGAAACGGGCCAGCATGTCCTGGAAGTCCTGCTCTTCGTCGCCCGTCGGTTCTTCATCGGCGACGGTCATCCGCGTGTCCCGGGCCGGGCCTTCGTCTTCGTCGTTCAGCATCGAGCCGAGGTCGATGAAATCGCCGTTCACCGCGGGTTCGTCGCGGACTTTCATCTTGGCATCTTTCGCCTTGACCTTCCCCTCGGGCTTGCCGGGCGCCGCGGCCGGGGTCGCAACCGCTGGGGCGAGCATGGAGAGCGCGGCTTTCGCACGCTCATTCTTGCCATCGTGCTCCGCGACGCGTGCGTACACCGCGCGGGCCTTCTCGGGGAGATCCGACCGCAGCAGCGCGTCGGCGAGCTCGAGATAGGCATCGATCAGCTTCGGCTTGTCGCCGGCCTTGAACGCGAACTCCACCGCCTTTTGCCGGTGACGCACGCTGTTCGGGTCGAGCCGCAGAACCTCGTCCACGAGGTGGCGGGCGTGCGGGAGATTGCCGGCGTTCTCGTACCCCGCGGTGGCGAGGTCCAGCTCTTCGATGCCGCGCTCCCGCTCCCCCTGCTCGATCAGCGCTTCGCCGAGGGCTTGATGGGCTTCGGGATCATCGGGGTTGTCGGCGACACGCTCTTCGAGCTCTTCGATGCCCGGCGCGGCCGGCGTCTCTTCGATGTTGGAGAAGACGAGCGAGCCGGCCTGGTCCGCGCCGCTGCTGATCTCATCGATGCCGAGGTCGATGAAGCCGGAGCGGCGACCACCGGAGGAAATCGACGTCTCGTCTTCGGTCTGAATGAAGCTCGGATGCCGAGGGGGCTCGTCGACGGCGAGCGGCTCATCATCGACGTCGTGACCCCTGTCGGTCGTAGCGGTCTCGAAGTCCGGCTCCAACTCGAGCGGCGGTACCTCGACGACAGTTTTGCGCTTGCCGGGTCCATCCCCCGAAGGTGCTGCCGGCCCGGGTGGACGCTTCGGGACCACGGGCTTCACGCGCGGCGGTTCGGGCGCGGGTTTGCCCGCTGGTGCCCGGCCGAGCGGCTTGAGTGTCGGCGCCGCCTTTTTCGGTGGCGGCGGAGGCGGGGCGGGCGGCGTATCGACGACGTTGCCCTCGAGGACGAGATCGGCCCCTTCCAACTCTATTCCCTCGTCCGCGGAGGGCCTCACCTCGGGGATCGTGGGCTCGAGCTCCGCCACCGGCTCGAGATCGAGATCCGCCGGATTCAATTCCTCTCGGATGGACGGGGTCTTGGGGCTATCATGGCGTACCTGCCCGAAGTCCGCGACTGTCGTCTCGAGACCTTCGAGCATGCCATCGCTGCCGCCGCCACCCGGAGCTTCATCGACGAGACTGGTCGTTTCGATCTGCAGCGACTCGTCAGGCTCCGGCAAGACCTCCTCGATCAATTGCTCGGCGACCGGCGGGGGCGGTTCTGGCGCCGGAGGCGCCGCCTTCGGAGGTGCAGGAGGCGCCTTTTGCCCTTTGGCCACGCTCGGCGCATCGAGATCGAGGAAGACGAGACTCGATGTCTTGCGGCTGCCGGACTTGTGGACGTCATCCCCACCCGGCGGCGGCGCTGTCCTGGGAGCCGGCGGCGTGACCCGCGCCCCCGCCGACGAGGCGCGCTTGCCGGGATCGGCGCCGTACATCTTCAGATGCTCCGAGAGCATGTCCCGCAGCGAAGCGCTCTCGGGCGAGATATCGGTGAATTCCTTCAGCGCCGCGAAGGCGTGCTCGATCTTGCCGACCTTTTGCATCCGTTCGGCGTACTCGACGAAGTTCTGTTTCGCCTCCCCGATGAACCCTTTGGCCGCGTACAGTTTCGCCAGCTTCAGATACGTCGTCTGCCGCGCCGGCGCGTTGCGCAGCACCTTGTTGCACATCGCGATGGCGTTGTTGTGAAAGCCGAGCTCGGCGTATTTGTCCACCGCCTGGTCGTAGTAATCCGCCGCCAGGGCGGGATCCTTCAGCTTGATGTAGAGATCGCCGATGCGGTTGTATACGGAGAGATCAGGATTCGTCTCGTCCTGATTGTTGAGCACCTCGAGCCAGATCTCCACGGCCTTTTTCGGATCCTTGGCCTCGAGACCTTTCGCCTTCTCTTTGAGCTGCTCGAGCTTAGACATATGGAACGACTAAGATATCGGGGCCGCCGAGACGGGACAAGCCGAACCTGCTGTCCAGACGGCGCTTACGACGTCTTTCCCCATCCAGTACGCGACCTCCCGCCAGTCGTCCACGGCCACCGCAATCAGGTCCGCGACACATCCGGCGGCAATCTGGCCACGGTCGGTCGCGAGTCCGAGTGCCGCGGCGGCATTGATGGTCACCGCCGTCACAACTTCCGCGTGACGTAGCCCGAGTTGCGAGACGCCCAGTGTCATGACCAGCGGCAGGCTCACGGTGGGCGATGTCCCCGGATTGAAATCGGTCGCCAAGGCGACGGCCGCCCCGGCGTCGATCAACCGGCGGGCGGGCGCCTGCGTCCGCTTGCCGAGAAAGATCATCGTCGCAGGGAGGAGCACGGCGACCGTCGTGCTGGCGGCGAGCGCGCGGATACCCGGCTCGGAGATCGCGGCCAGATGATCGGCGGACAAGGCGCCCAGCTCGGCGGCCAGCTCCGCGCCGCCTGAGCCCTCGAGCTCGTCGGCGTGCAGCTTCACCGCGAAGCCGTGCCGGCGCGCGGCTGTGAGAATCTGACGACTCTCCGCCACCGAGAAGACGCCGGGCTCACAGAAGACATCGCAACAGCGGGCCAGGCCTTCGCGCGCCACCGCCGGGAGCATTTCCTCGCAGACGAGCCGTACATAATCGGCGCGCTTGTGGCGGTACTCCGGCGGCACCTCGTGAGCACCGAGGAATGTCGGGATCAGCGTGGCGGGCAGTTGCGCGCTCAGGCGCCGGATCACGCGGAGCTGCTTGAGCTCGGCCTCGAGCTCGAGCCCGTACCCCGATTTCACTTCGATCGTCGTCGCTCCGTGCGCTGTCAGCCCTGCGAGACGTGATCGGGTGAGGGCCTCGAGCTCCGCTTCGGGCCGGCCGCGCACATCGCGAACCGATTGCAGAATGCCGCCGCCCGCCGCGGCGATGGCCTTGTAGTCGACGCCGAGCGCCCGCCGCTCGTGATCGTCGAGGCGGGGCGCCCCGAACACACCGTGCGTGTGACAATCGATGAGACCGGGGAACAGGACGCCGGTGATTTCGACCTCGTGCAAGGGCGCAGCATGCTGCGCCCCTACATCACGACGCGATCCCACCCACGCAATGCGGTCGCCGTCGATCAACACTGCCGCGTCGGAGAGGACCTCGAGGTCGGCCATCTCGCGCCCGCGACGCGCGCGTGCAGGCCCGCGACACGTCACGACCTGCCGCGCGCCGACAAGCAACGTCTTCAGTCGAGATCCTCGGTCATCGGCAACCGGATATGGTGGCGCCGGGCGGTTTCGATCGCTTCGGGATAGCCCGCGTCGGCGTGACGCGCGACGCCGATCCCGGGATCGTTGGTGAGCACACGCTCGAGCCGCTTGGCCGCAGCCGCTGTCCCATCGGCGACGATGACCTGACCCGCGTGCAGGGAATTGCCGATGCCGACCCCGCCGCCATGGTGGAACGAGACCCACGAAGCGCCGGATGCGGTGTTGAGCAACGCGTTGAGAATCGCCCAGTCGGCGATGGCGTCGGAGCCGTCGCGCATCGCCTCGGTCTCTCGAAAGGGTGACGCGACCGAACCGGTGTCGAGGTGATCGCGACCGATCACGATGGGAGCCGACAGCTCGCCGCGTCGCACCAGCTCGTTCAACGCGACCCCGAAGCGCGCGCGCTCCCCCTGCCCCAGCCAACAGATGCGCGCCGGAAGTCCCTGGAACACCACGCGCTGCTGCGCCAGCGTGATCCAGCGCTTGAGATGCGCGTTGTCGGGAAACAGCTCCAACACCAGCTGATCGGTACGCTGCAGATCCTTGGTGTCGCCGGACAATGCCACCCAGCGAAACGGTCCCTTGCCCTCGCAAAACAGCGGCCGGATGTATTCCGGCACGAAGCCGGGGATCGAAAACGCGTCGGTCACGCCGGCGTCACGAGCCTCCGTGCGGATGTTGTTCCCGTAATCGAATGCGACGGCGCCGCGTTGTTGCAGGTCGAGGATCGCCCGTACGTGCTTCGCGATGCTCGCCCGCGCACGCTTGACGTAGTCGTCGGGAGAGGAGCGGCGGAGTTCCGCCGCCTCCGCGAGAGTCAACCCGCTCGGGACGTAGCCATTCAACGGATCGTGCGCCGATGTTTGATCCGTAACGACGTCGGGAGCAAAGCCGCGGGTCACGAGCTCCGGCAGGACATCGGCGCAGTTGCCCACCAGACCGACGGACAATGCGCTGCCGCGTCGTTTTGCGTCCGCGCACCATGCGAGGGCCTCGTCCAGGGATGCCGTCGAGCGATCGAGATACCGCGTCTCGAGACGACGCTGCACGCGTGCGGGGTCGACGTCGACCGCGAGGCAGATCCCCTCATTCATCGTAGCGGCCAGGGGCTGCGCTCCCCCCATGCCGCCCAACCCGCCGGTGAGCACGATGCGGCCCTTGAGTGAGCCACCGAAGTGCCGCGCGCCAACCGCGCCGAACGTCTCGTAGGTGCCCTGGAGAATTCCTTGCGTGCCGATGTAGATCCACGATCCCGCGGTCATCTGGCCATACATGATCAGGCCGCGGCGCTCGAGATCGCGAAACACCTCCCACGTGGCGTAGCGGGGGACGAGATTGGCATTCGCGATCAGCACGCGTGGCGCATCGGGATGGGTGGTGAACACGCCGACCGGTTTACCAGACTGCACGAGCAGCGTCTCGTCGTCTGCCAGCACGCGGAGCGTGCGGCAGATCGCGTCGAACGACGCCCAATTCCGCGCGGCTTTGCCGGTCCCGCCGTACACCACGAGATCTTGCGGACGCTCCGCCACCTCGGGGTCGAGGTTGTTCATGAGCATGCGAAGCGCGGCTTCCTGCACCCAACCCTTGCAGCTCTTGGTGGGGCCGCGGGGGGCGCGCACCGTCCGCGGGCCGGTCACGACGCGAATTTTCCTTCGCGAATAGCGCTCGCGACCTTCTCGATGTCCGTCGTCATCGGGCGGTCGCCCGTGAGCGCCGCAGCATACTGACGGACGGCGCCGTGGAGCCGGCCCACGGCCTTCGCGGGCCGCAGGGGTTTCAGGAATTCGAGTCCCTGCGCGCCGGCGAGCAGCTCGATCGCGACGATCCGCTCGGCATTGGCGAGGATGCGTCCCGCTTTCCACGCGGCGGTCATCCCCATCGGCACGACGTCTTCCTGATTCCCTTCCGTCGGCACCGACTGCACGCTCGCCGGCGTGGCGAGCACCCGACAGTCGGCGACAAGCGCCGCGGCGGCGATCTGCGCGGTCATGAACCCCGACTCCAGGCCGGGGTCGTGCGCAAGAAACGCCGGCAGTCCCGACGACAGATCGGGGTTCACCACACGCTCGAGGCGCCGTTCCGCCAGTCCCGCGAGCGTCGTCAGGACGATGCCGATCACGTCGAGCGCGAGTGCGATGGGCTGTCCATGGAAATTGCCGCCCGACACCACATCGTCGCCGAAGACGAGCGGATTGTCCGTTGCCGCATTGAGCTCCGTCGCCACCAGCCGTTCGGCGAACGCGAGCCCCTCGCCGACCGCGCCGAGCACCTGCGGCGTGCAGCGCAGCGAATAGGCGTCCTGGACCCGCGGATCGTTTTTGCGATGCGACTCCCGGATTTCGCTGTCGGCGAGCAGCTCGCGCAGGACCGCGGCGGAGCGTTGCTGCCAGGGGTGCGGGCGGACGTCATGGATGCGAGCGTCGAATGGATCGGGGGAGCCGCGGACCGCCTCGAGGCTCATCGCGGCGGCGGCGTGCGCGCTGCGCCACAGCGTCCAGGCATCGGACACGAGTAGCGCCGCGAGACCCGTTTGTGCCTGCGTCCCGTTCACGAAGGCCAGTCCCTCCTTGGCCTCGAGCGTGATGGGGCTCGGCACCTTCACATCCCCCTCACCGATCATCGCCAGCGCGAGATGCGACAGGGGCGCGAGATCGCCGGAGGCGCCCACGCTGCCTTGTGAAGGCACGGTGGGATGGAGCTTGCGGTTCAACATCTCGACCAGCAGCTCCGGAAGCACCGGCCGCACTCCGCTCGTGCCGCGCACGAGGACATTCGCGCGCAGCAGCATCATCGCCCGGACGGCATCGGCCGGAAGCGGTTCACCAACGCCCGACGCATGACTGCGGATGAGGTTGAGCTGCAGCTGGCGAGCCTGGTCCGGCGGGATGCGCACGTGGGCGAGTTTCCCAAAGCCGGTATTGACGCCGTAGATCGTCTCGCCGCGCGCTACGGCCGCTTCGACTGCCTTCCGAGACTGTTGTACGGCTGCGAGCGCCTTGGCATCGAGCGCCACCGGAGCACCGTGGCGTGCCACGGCCACGACATCGGCGATAGCAAGGGAATGGCCATCCAACGTGACGGGTTTTGCCATGGGAACCAAAGCTAAAGCGCCGGAGTGGCTGTTGCGACCACTCCGGCGCCTTGAGTTGACCCGGAACCTATTTCGAGCCTGAAACCCCGGTGCCAGTCGCCATGGCGGTCGACTGCCCGGCGCGAATCTGCAGCTCAGGGTTGCCCGGATCAGTTTGGAAGCTCCAGTCAAAGATCAGGTAGTCCCGGCCGACGTGCGTCATGCGCAGGGCGCCATAGCGCACGGTCGAGCCTTCGACGATTTCGAAGACATAGGCGTAACCCGGCACTGCCTGGAACATGCTCCGCGAATACCCGGATGCCGGTGCGTAGTCGATCGACGTCAGATCGGCGACCGGAGTGGTGCTGTACAGCCGCATCTGAGTCCCCGAGAACTCCGGCACCAGCCACAAGGTCGAGTCGGTTGGGTCGCGATAGACCCAGAAGTCGATGCTCGTCAGATTGCCGTCCTGCACCCGGCCCAGCTCCGATGTCTGGGCACTGCCGTCGGCGTTGAGATCCTGCCAGAACCGGAATCCCGACTGCGCCTGGTTCGCAGTGTAGGCGTATACGAGCGTGTTGCGTGCATCGGGACGGGGCGTGTCCTGGCGCACCGGCGACCAGAGACTCTCGTATCCTTCCCGGCTCACGGCAGAGACACCGAAGCAGCGCGGCACGCCGTTGCTCATCGCGCTGGCGAGAAACTCCGGCGCGACGGTCGTGCCTTCGAGCAGCCAGCTCGTCCCGCAGAGGCCGCTGTCGAGATTGTAATCGGTGCTGTAGATGCGGTACCACTTGAAGCGCGTCGGTGCCGTGATGTACGAGCTGTCATCCCACTCGAGGTGAATGGCGCCGTTCAAGGAGATCGAAGACAGCCACGCGGGGGCATCGAGCTGCAGCCGCTCGTCCACCGTGATCACGTCGCTGCCGCCGCTTTCCTCGCCGTTGTCGTTCACGGCAGTCACGTAGTAGTCGAGATGGGGCACACCGTTGTCGTGGAAAGTGTTCGAGCTGGTTTCGCCGCGGAGGCCGTAGGAGCCGCTGCTCGAGGAGCGCGAATAGACGCGATAGCTGGCAAGGTTCGCGTCGGTCACGTCGTCCCACATGAGCAAGATGCCGAGCGGGCGATTGGGATCGCCGCTGGGCTCGAGCTCATACGTCAGGTTGGCCGGCGTGGATGGAACGCCGCCGCCGGGACCGACGACGGAAGGCTGGCATGCCACAGCGACCAAAAGCACCAAGGACAGGAGCACACGCATAAGAGCCTCAGGACGGGGATCGCCCGAGGTGTAAGCACGCCTCATGCCCGAAGCGAAGTGGCTGATTCTTAGAGGGTTACCGCAGAGGCAGGCGCGGCGATGTCTCCGCCAGAGGACAACGCAGTCTACCGCACGTAGGTGTTCTGATCGTAGTCAAACTTGATGTCCGGCTGATCGGTAAGCGTGATGTTGAAGCTGAAGGAAAAGTTGCCCGCCGCCGTCTTGTTGAAGCTGAAGCTCGCGCGCCAGCGCCGCAGGTCGCGCTGGAACGTGAGCGAGTGATAAGAGAACTGCCTCGTACCCATATCGTACGACGTGCTCCAGTTGGCCGTCCAGTTGCGCGTGGGGCTGAAGGCCAGATTCAGGTTGGTCGTTTGCCGCCCGGGAGCGTGGCGGAGTTGCGCCGTCGTGTCGTACCGACTCCGCGTGCTCGACAGCGAAATGCCGAGCGTAAAGCCCTTGGCCCCGCCGTAGTTCCCCCCCCCGCCGCTTCCCATCCCGGGTACACGCGGCCCGTATTGCGTGCGCGAGCTTCCCTGGTAGCGACGGCAGTCATTCGACGCACCCGCGCATTGTGTCGCGGTCGTGTCTGGCGTTGGCGCGGCGACGGGGTGCGGGCGCAGCCCGAACAATCGGCCCAACCCCTGCAATGTCGCCGGTGTGACCGTGAAGGAGGCGGATATGCTTTGGAGGAAGGGCTGGAACTTGGCCGTGTCGGTACCCACCTGCCCCCTCCACAGATCGTGGGAGATCGAGAGCTGAAAGCTCGGGACCAAGTCCGACAAGAACGTGTTGGTGAGCGTGGGCGTCTGCCAGCCGGTGTGGTGCGGCAGCTTGGCCTGTTCGAAGTTGTAGCCGATCCCGCTCGTGCTGATGCTGAGCAGCCGGATCTTGCGCGGTTCTTTCTCGCTCGCGGTGTCACCCGCGGGTGGCTTCAGCTTGGCTTCGAAGTTCTGCGAAAGCCCGATACTGATGGTCTGTTGCGGATCAGTGCGGGAATTGTTCAGACGGCCGCTGGGATCGATCGCGTGAGCAAATGCTACCGGCACCTGCACCCCGGGGGCGTACTGATAGCTGATCTGCGGGGAAATCGAATGCCGGATGCGCGACAGCGGACCGAAACCAGGGAAGAATCCAAAGAACGTCGGTGACGCGCTCAGGCTGAACGCCGGGCGCTTGCCCTGACGGATGAACTGGCCGCCGGTGAATTGATTGCGGATCATGAAGGGGCCCGCGCCCGTCGTGTTCAATATCCCCACGCTCGGCTGCACCTTCCACGTGCTCGAGAAGAAGGACGGCAGATTGATGCTCGTGTTCCAATCGACGCGCGTCTCGAACGTCTCGCCGTACAGCACTTTGCGGATGCCCCCCGCACTGTCTCCAGGAAGGTCGAACTCTTGGCGCCCGTGGACCGTGACGTCGCTCACCGAGATGCTGTTCCCCCAATTCCACCGCCCAATGCGCAGCGGCGTACTGATGTTCATGGTCGTATGACGATTGTCGTTAAAGAGATGAAGCGTGTCGGGGAACGCGCCATCGCCGGGAACGAGGAGCGTGCCGCTCGCGACATGGAATTGCTGATCATTGCTGAAGTTGAAACCCGGGGACCAGGTCATCCAGGGAGTGATGTTCACCGAGGATGGCGTCAGGCTGATGCTCGGGAAGCTCTGGCTGACGTTGGCGGTCGAGAGATCCTGTGAGCGCGTGCCTCCGATGTTCAGCGCGCCCCACGAGAACCGCTTGTCGAAGTTCAGGCTCGAGCCGATGCGCGCCGTGACTTCCCAGGGGTTGAGCGAATTGCGCGTGATGAGTGTCCCGTTCGTCGAATAATCGACGTGGGCGTTGAACGAGGTCCGCGAGTTGAACCGCTGCGAGTGATTCCAGCCGATCCGAGAATTGACGCCGGGAAGGTCGATTTGGGACATCCGCGAGTAGGTCAAACTCCCGTCCACAAACCGGTCGATCCAGTGATACTGCGCCTGGCCATGAAACTGCACATAACGGTCCGCGAACCAGTCTCCGGAGACGCTCACATCGATGTAGTCGTTGACGGCGAAGTAGTAGCCGAAGTCGGAGATATGCCGCGAGTACCGGCGCGTGGGGCGCACGAGATCGTTCAACCCGAAATGGGGGAACAGAATTCCGCTGCGCCGCCCTCCGCGAATATCCTGAAAAATGAACGGCAGCCACATGATCGGCACGTCGCGGACGTACAACACCGCGGGCCGCGCGATCATCGTTCGCTTGTTGATCCACTTCACCTGGCCGGCCGCGAAGTGGTAATCCGGCACCGGTTGGGGATCCGACGTGAAGTTCGCGTTCTTGGCGTACACGCGTCTCGAGCCCGAATCGGACGCCAGTCCCTTCCCCCGGACATACCACGTGACGCCGCCCTGCTGGAAGTCGGTGAGCGCATCTCGCACGGTGCCGCGGCGTACGCAGGTATCGTAGGTCATCCCTTCCCCGACGAGCACAGTGCCCTGATCGAACAGCTGCGGATCCCCCGACGCGTTGAGCCGGCAGCTCGCCTCGTGATAGCGAATCGAGTCGGCTTGCAGCTGCGTGCCCTCGCGTTCGACGAAGGCCTCGCGCCGCAGAAAAATCGTCTGGCTGTCGCCCACGACGACGAAGGTGTCGGACGTGTAGCGGGTGACGCGGAAGCCCTGGAGTTTGAGCAGCGAGTCCATTACGGCATCGGAGGGGGGGAAGGAACGGGACGGGCCGGTGGGGAGTCCGATTTTTCGAGCGGTCGCCGTGTCCACGCCTCGGCGACCGCTGTCCGCCGGCGTCCCGGGCGGCTTCACGACCGCCGAGGTATCGCGCCGTGGTGGCGGGGGAGGCGGATTCTGCGCCTGTACCGACCCCAAGCCGAGCATCAGCAGCACGATCGTGGCGGCCGCGACGCGGCGCGCGCGCCGACGACTCGCGACCCAGGCGCACCAGATGCTCAGCTCATACAGAAGCAGCAGCGGTCCCAGCATCAGCATCATGGAGACCGCGTCGGGTGGCGTCAGGATCGCCGCGAGGAATGCGGCGATCACGATCGCGTAGCGCCGCTGCCGTCCCAGAAACTGCGGTGTGACAATACCCAGTGACGCGAGAATCGTGACGACGAGCGGCAGCTCCGCCACGAGCCCGCAGCCGACCACGAAGGGGACCGCCATGCCGAAGTAGCGGTCGATGGTGATCATCGCCGTCAGGTCGCTGCGCTGGAAGCCGATCAACACCTTGAGGGCCGCCGGCAGCAGCCACTGATAGCAGGCAATCGCCCCGGCGAGGAACAGCACGACGCCCACGGCAAGGGCCGGTATGATGAGCCGCCGTTCGCGCTCGTAGAGTGCCGGCGACAGGAACGCCCAGATCTGATAGATGACGACCGGCGACGCCACGAGGCAGCCCAGCGCGAACGCCACCTTCAGTGTGAGCATGAACGGCTCGGCGGGGCTGGTGAAGACGAGGCGCCCACCGGGCAGGTACGGCGCGATGGGCCGCTTGAGGACTTCGATGATGTCGATCTTGTCGAGCAGCCACCAGCCGACGATCGTGCCGACGAGGATCGCGACCAGGCTCCAGAGGATGCGCCAACGCAGCTCCTCGAGATGGTCGAGAAACGGCATCTCACCGCGTGGCGTCATCGTTGGGGTACGGCCAGAGGTTACGGTCTGAGACGCTGCTGATTTTGCCGCGCGAGATCGGCCTCGGGTGAGCGCGGATAGCCCGCGATCACCCGCGCGTAGAAGTTCCGCGCCGTCGCCTTGTCTCCCCGCTGTTCGGCCAGGACACCCTGCTTGTAGAGCGCCGACGGAGCGCGCGGCGAATTGGGATAGGTACGCACGAGTTGATCGTACACCGCCGCCGCGGAATCGGGTGCAGCCTGCTCGAAGCTCTCAGCGACGTAATACATCGCGTCCGGCGCGCGCTCATGTGTGGGAAAGACGCGGAGGAACTCCCGGAACCCCAGACGCGCGGTCGCTACGCTGCCGCGCCGGTATTGCTGCAGCGAGACATCGTACATCTGATCGGGGCCCGGACCGGCGGGGTTGCCGGATGGACCCACCGGAGCTCCTGACGATGCATTGGGATCAGCCTGCTGGGACCGCGACTCGATCATCCGTGAGCGTAGCTCCGTGATCCGCTGCTGGCTGACCCCGGCGAGCTCCTGGACCGTCGTGAGCTGCTGCTGCACCGAGAGTAGCTCGGTGCGTAGATCGCCTCGCATCTGGACGAGATACGCCTGCTGGGTGGCGAGTGCCTGCTGCAGCAGCCGGACGGCGGCCAGGATGGTGTCCCGTTCCGCCGCCCGCGCCGCATCGCTCTTGGCGAGATCAGCCCGTAACGCCTCGACCTGGAGCTCGACCTTCCGGACATCGCCTTTGAGGGCGCACCCGGTGACGAGCCCCAGAGTCAGGACAAGCGTGCTACGGACGGTGGATGTTGTCGCCACCGCTGGTCACTTCGAACTCGTCGCGCCGGTTCTGCGACCACGCGTTCTCGTCGTGGCCATCCACGAGCGGCCGCTCCTCGCCCCACGACTGCGTCTCGATGCGGCTCGCATCGATCCCGTGGCTCACGAGGTACTGCTTGGCCGACTGCGCGCGGCGATTGCCCAGCGCGAGGTTGTATTCGTCCGAGCCGCGTTCGTCGCAGTGCCCGCCGATCCGGATCTTCAGCTCGGGGTTCGCCTGCAGAATCGCGACCTTCTGATCGAGCGCACCCATATCGTCCGAGCGGATGTTCGACTTGTCGAGGTCGAAGTGGATCATCGCCGCTAACGTGGTCCGGACCTCTTCGCCTGCGCGCGCCAGGGCGGCCAGAGAATCCGCGCGGCGCTGCGCCGCGATGCGCTCCGCTTCCTCGCGGGCCTGGCGATCGCGTTCGGCGTTAGCCGCGTTGATCGAATCGCGTATCCGCGCGTTCTCGGCCGCGGTGTCGACCGCCGGCGTCGTGTTCTGCGGGGGCGGATTACCGCCGCACGACGCGGCCGCAATGGCGGCAGCGCCCAAGCCCAGCGCGAGGAGCAACGATACCGATTTCATCCTGTCTCTCCGATCAGGGGGTGGTAGAAGGGGCCTCCGTAAGCCGCGGAGACCAAGCCGGCAAACGCGCCCCGCTCTGCTGCAGCAGTGGCCGAATTCGGCCGGTGTCGAGATCGATGATCCACAACTGGCGGTAACCCGACCGGTCGGAAACAAAGGCGAGATGACGGCTGTCGGGAGCCCAGGTCGGATCCTCGTTGCGCCCCACCGAGGTGAGCTGCCGAACTGTGCGAGTCCGCACGTCCAGCACGAACACCTGCAGTGTGCCCGCCACGTCCCGGTGAAATGCCACCGATTGCCCGTCGGGCGACCATTCCGGCGCGTTGGACGAGCCGGTCACACCGTAGTCGAATGGTGCGAACAACTGCTGGTCCGTTCCATCCGCCGCCATCACATAGATCTGCGGCAGACCCGGGCGCGTCGACACGAAGGCAATGCGCTGCCCGTCAGGGCTGAACGTCGGGGACAAGTTGTCTGAAAAGCGCCCTACGGTCAAGCGGCGTAAGCAACAGTTGTTCTTGATGTTAATTGTGTACAGGTCGGTCCCCTCCTCCGTGGCGCGGCTGAACGCAAGGGTTTGGCCGTCGGGCGAAAATGCGGGGGTGAAATCGAGGGCCGACCCAGTCGTCGACACGGGGGTGCGCTTGCCTGTGGCCATCTCCTGCAGATAGAGCCATCCCTTTCCAGCCTGGAACTCCATGTAGGCAAACTGTCTGCCGTCCGATCCCCACGCGGGCGACATCGCCTGGCGATTAGTCGACGACACGAGCTTTTGATCGGCGCCATCCTGATCGATCTGGTACACCTTCCCGTCCTTCACGAACAGGATGCGGGTGGCGGCGATTCCCGACGTGCCGATCGCAGCCTGCAGCGCCTGATCGGCGAGCCGATGGACGGCCTGGCGGAAATCGGGATCACCCGGCCGCGGCAGTCTGACGCGGACGGCGCGGCGAATGCCGGCAGCGGCGATGTCGTGTAGCGTCGCCACGGTCGTGTCACCCGCCGCGGTGATGTCGAGTGCGAAATCGGCGCCGAGCGCCTGATAGAGCGGATAGTTGAGAGACCCGGCCTGGGCGCCGCCCGTCGCGGCGGTCCCCGTTCCGGGCCGGCGCGTACTCGTGCCGCGCGGCGCGGTTGAGGAGGTCGCGAGCCGAATCGAGTCTCCGCCCGGCAGCGTGATCACCTCGAAGCGATCGCTGTAGTCGAGGTCGCGGGCCACGATCGTGCGGACCGAATCGAGACCCATGCCGGTGCGCGGCAGCATCACCAGGCCGGGGCGGACGCCGGGACGATAAATGATCCCGATCCGAACGCCGCGATCGATCGTCGAGGTGTCCTGGGCGGATAGCCGGATGGTCGGATTGGCGGATTGAAGCGCCGCGACGATAGCAGCGATCCGAACCAACCATCCGCCGATCCGCCGATCCGTCGATCTCACTGGCGCTGCCCGGAGAAATAAAATCGCACGAACAACACATCGCTCTGCCAGCCGTCTGGCAGCGTGCCGAACGCGTGAAACCGTCCGGCCTCCTCGACCGCCCCTTGGGCCTCGAGGTCGAAGGCAAAATTGCCCGAGCGGCGGATGAATTGCAGATCGGTCACCGAGCCGTCGCGATGCACGAAGAACGACACCTCGGACTCCAGTGGCGTGTTCTGCGCGGGGCGTTGCCAGCGACGCAACACCTGTGAGACGATGTTCTGCAGGTACTCGGGGAACGGGAATGCGATGCCCTCCGTGCTCACGGTCGCCACATCGTTGCCTGTCGACGGCTTTTCGCCCGGCAACGGCTGCGTCGTCGAGGTCGTCCGCGGGGGCGCCTCGCGCCGCGTTTGATCCTGTGTCGGCGGCGGCGTCGCGCGCGAGACCGTGCTCTGTGGACGTTTGGCAGCGGGGATGGGCGCCGGTTTCTCTTCCGCCGGACGCTCGAATGCCTCGGGCGCCTTCCGGGCCTCCATGTCGGCGGCGGGCGCGGCGATCAGCCGCACGCGATACGTAGGCGGAAGCCGCGCTCGTCCACTGGGCGTGCCGAGCAGCAACACGATCGCCAGCCCGTGAACCACCAGCGTTCCCGTCACCGCCATGCCCACAGGGGCCGGAGTTCGGCCGCGTCCTCTCATCGATTGATCGTCTCCGGTTCGGCGACGAGTCCCACGTCCTGCACGCCTGCCCCGCGAATCACGGCCAGCACCTGCACTACGCGGGCGTAGGCAACGCGACCATCGGCCCGCAGATACACCCCCGTGGGCCGTTTCGTTCGCACGAAGGCCGGAAACGTGGCCTGGAAATCGTCATACGAGAGCCCCGCCTGGTCGAGATAGATCTTGCCGTCCATATCGACCGTGACGACCAGACCCTGCTTCGGCTCGATAGCACGGACCTGCGCGCGCGGCAGCCGCACATCCACGCCGCCTTGCATGATCGGCGCGGTAATCATGAAAATGATGAGCAACACGAACGCGACGTCCACCAGCGACGTCACATTGATGTCGGCGTTGAGCGGCAGCTCGCCGTGTCCGCGAAGACCACCACCGCCGCCGCCGCCGAGGAGTCCTGCCATTAGATCCGTCCTTCCCGGGCTAGCGTCCCGACGATCTCTTGGGCAAAGCCCTCGAGCTCGCCGGCGAACAGCCCCAAGCGATTGACGAAGATGTTGTAGGCCATGACGGCGGGAACGGCCACCGCGAGGCCGCCCACCGTGGTCACCAGCGCTTCGGCGACGCCCGGTGCGACGGCGGTGATGTTACCCGAGCCGCCGACGGCGATCCCGATGAAGGCGTCCATGACGCCGAGCACCGTGCCGAGCAGGCCGAGCAGCGGGCTCACTGAGCCGAACGTCGCCAGCCAGGGAATGAATCGCGCGGCGGTGTCGCGCTCGGCCGCGACTTCCTTCGCGAGCACCATGCGCAACGCTTCGAGCTGAGTCGTCGTCAGCGTACCGGATGACGCGGTACCACCGGGCGGGCCGGGAGGTCCCCCGGTGCCTTTCAGGCTTCCCGGTTTCAGCTCGGAAAAGAAATGGACGGCCTCGCGCAGTAACCGGTTGTACGGCGACGGCGGCAGCCGCATCGCCGCATGATACGCCTCCTCGAGCCGCGGTGCCTTCTCCACCTCGGCGAGGAAGCGGTCGCCGAGCTGTCGCATGCGGCGGAATTGCCACCACTTCAGAACGATCAGATACCACGACACGAGCGAAAACACGGCGAGCACGGCCAGCACGAACTGCGTCTCGCGGCTCGACGTGAGCACCAGCTCCCATGGCGTCGTGGGGATCGCGCCTCGTACCTGAAAAAGCACCCTAACCTCCTCGATATCCCTGCGGGTGTGCCTGATGCCAGCGCCAGGCGCTGTTCAAGATTTCCTCCAGACTCGAATGCGATGCGTGCCATCCCAACACCGTCGCCGCGCGGCCCACCGCGGCGACCAGCTCCGGTGGATCGCCGGGCCGGCGCGGTCGCTCGACGATCGGGATCACCGCGCGTCCCGTCACACGGCGCGCCGCGTCCACCACCTCGAGGACGGAGCGCCCTCTCCCCGTGCCCAGGTTCACGGCGACCGCCGAACCTCCATCGAGCTTTGCGTCCAGCGCGCGCAGGTGCGCATCCGCGATGTCGGCGACGTGGACGTAATCGCGAACCGCCGTACCGTCGGTCGTCGGGTAATCGGTGCCGTACACTTCGAGCGCCCCGCGCTTGCCGAGCGCCGCACCCAGCACGTTGGGGATCAGATGCGTCTCCGGATCGTGGTCTTCTCCCCGTTGCTCCGTGGCCCCGGACGCGTTGAAGTAGCGCAGGCTGACCACTGTCATGCCCTGCTGCGGCGCGACTTCCGCGAGCAAACGCTCGAAATCGCGCTTCGTCTCGCCGTACGGATTGACCGGTGCCAGCGGCGCATCTTCCGTGATCGGAATCGTCGCGGGATGGCCATACACCGCGCACGAAGACGAGAAGACGAAGCGGCGGATCCTGGCCTGGACTGCCGCCTCCAACAGTACACGGGCGGCCGTCACATTGTTGGTCACATACTTTTGAGGCTGGGCGACCGACTCCGGGACCAGGGCGAAGGCAGCCAGGTGGATGATCCCCTCGATGCGCTCACGCTCGAGGAGCGACCCGACCAGCTCCCGGTTCCCCACACCCCCCTGGACGAAGCCCGCCCCCCTGGCGACCGCCTGCCGGTGTCCGACGCTCAGGTCGTCCAGCACCACGACGTGGAGGCCCCGTTCCAGGAGTTGATCTACGACGACGCTGCCGATGTACCCCGCACCCCCGGTGACGAGAATCCGTCTCACTCGGGTGGCTCCATTCCGAAGAGCCGGCGTAATGCCTCGAGCAGGCCGTACCCGCGGCCCGCCTCAGCCGCCTTCTTCAGGTTGATTGTGGGCTGGTGCAGAAACTTGTTCAGCAGCGCCTGACTGAATTGCTCGACGTGGGCACGATCTTCGGGACTCAGATGCTCGAGCTGGCGCAGCACCCGCTCGAGCTCGGCGGTGCGCACGTCATCCATGCGGGCGCGCAGCTCCTTGATCGTCGGGACGACACCCAGCCCACCGTACCACGCCCAGAAGAGATCAGTCTCCTCTTCCACGATGCGCTCGGCCGCGGGAATCTCATCGTGGCGCCGGGCGGTCGCCTGTGCCGCGACCGTCTGCAGATCGTCGACGTCGTACAGGAACACGTTCTCGAGCTGCGCGATCGCCGGATCGACGTCCCGCGGCATCGCCAGATCGAGAATGCACAGTGGTTTCCCCCGACGCGCGCCGATGATCGTCCCGACGCGCTCCCACGTGACGACCGCATGCGGCGCCGCCGTTGAGCAGAGCGCGATGTCCGTGGTGGCGAAATGCGGCCACGCTTCCTCGAGCGACACCGCCTTGCCCCCCAGCCGCTCAGCGATCGCGCGGGCGCGCTCCTGCGTGCGGTTGGCGACCAGTGTGATCTGGACGCCCTCAGCGCTGAGACAGGTCGCCGCCAGCTCGGCCATGTCACCGGCGCCGAGGATGAGCGCGCTGCGGCCGGCGAGATCGCCAAAGATCTTGCCCGCGACGGCGACCCCCGCCGAAGCGGCGGACGCCGTTCCCATGCCGAGGCCCGTCTCGGTGCGCACGCGGGACCCGACGTGCAGCGCCGTCTGAAACAGCCGATGCAGCACGGGACCGGCCTGCGCGCGCGATGCTTCCCAGGCCTCCCGCACCTGTCCCTGGATCTGCGACTCGCCGAGGATCATCGAATCGAGACCCGACGATACGCGGTAGAGATGGCGGACCGCATCACGGTCGCGGGCGATGTAACCGTACTCCCGCGCGCCGCCTGTCCCGGCCGGGGGGCCATTGGTTGTAAGCCGCTCCCCCAGCAGCGACCACACGGCCTCCAGCGCGGGCTCGTCGTCGGCGACCAGATAGAACTCGGTGCGATTGCAGGTGGAGAGTAGGACACCGCCACTGGCGCCCGCCGCCATGACGCGCGCCAGCGCGCCCGGCACCTCGTGCGCGCCATGGGCGAACCGCTCGCGCACGTCGAGCGGCGCGGTGCGGTGGTTCACCCCCAGGACCTTGATCCCCATCTCCGTATGACCCGTCACAGGAACCGTGCGGCACCGGGCTGCGTCAGCTTCAGCGCGACGTACACCAGCAGGACGGCGCAGAAACCGGCGATGCTCGCGAGGGCCGCGCGGCGGCCTGCCCAATGACGGACGACGCGGACCCAGACCGCCCAGCCAAGGACCACCCAGGTAAAGATCCCCCACACGATCTGCGCCTTGGCGACATGCAAGCCACCGGAAAACTGAGCGCCGTAACCGAGCGCGAGCAGGACGCCGAGCGTCAGCGCGGGAAACCCCGCGACCAGTGCGACGCGATTGAGCTGATCGAGCCGCTCCAGCGGCGGGAAGAGCTGGAAGATCTGGCCGAAGCGGCGGGCCTTGAGCTCGCGGAATTGCAGCAGGTAGAGCGCCGCGGCGATGAACGCGAGCGCCATCAGGGCGAGGCCAAGGACGCTGAGCGCGACGTGGAGCACAAACCAGGTGTTGCGGGCCCCCACGGTTTCCGCGCCCGGCGCGAGCCCGCTCAGAATGGCGAGTCCCACGAGGCCCGTGGCGAGGGGACCCGCGAAGAACGAGACGGCCGAACCCCGTACCAGCCGCTCGCTCGCGAGCTGGAGGAGCACGAGACACAGTGCCAGCATCGACAGCGCGGGCCCCAGACCAACGAGCGTGAGCTGCGAAACGGCGACGACGTGAACCGCGGCACCCGCGCATGGAATCGCGATCGTGAGTGCGCGCGGCGCCAGCCGGAAGCCCATGAACGGCGCCAAGGTCAGGGCCGTCGCTAGACCGTAGAGCGCCAGAGCAACGAGATGCAGAGTGACAATCACACCAGATACGGGCCAGGCCCACGAAGCGGGGTCCAGCCGCCTTTCAGGAAGGCATCTTCTTGATCAGCCGTACCGGAAGACCTCGGTCCAGGCTCGGATGACTGATTTGTAGCAGGAGACCCGTCGCGGAGCGTTCCCGCGTGTGCACGATCATGAGTACCGCGCGCACCTCTTCCGACGCGGTTCCCGCATAGCCTTGGGCCGGCCTGTAAACCTCGAAGACATCGCCGAGCGTGACGCCATCGCGGCGACCCTTGTCGATGAAGAAGTACTGCTGCGCGCCGGCGATCGAATGCGGATCCCGCGCCCCCAGCAGCTTGCCTGTCAGACCCTGCTCGACGGGCGTCGGCCGCACCTGACCGGGATCACGGAACGGCTCGAGCGGCATTGCGAGCTGATTCTCATGAACGCGGTCGAACTGCGCGACGACCACCCCCAGCACCTGCTCCTCCTGGATCGACGTAACGCGCGCAATGGCGGTGGGGACCACGACGTCGCCCCAACGGCCGAAATCCAAGATCCGGTCGATACGCGCGACCAGTAACGAGTCGCCGACATGATAGGATGCGTTGCGCGGCGGCCGGATGGAGATCTCTTGAAACGTGGTCGCGGATGTGCGATCGGAAAGCCTGGGAATCGCCGATACGGCGGTAGCGCCGAGCACCCGACCCCACGGCAGCCGTTCCTCCTCGCTCAAAAAGCCGGCGGCGTAGAATTCGCCGGCACGGAGGGGACGGTAGGGCTGATGCACGTAGGCGCGCAGCACGTCCTGGACGACCTGCTGATTCGTGCGGCGGCGATCGAATATCGTCTCGCGACTTTCCACGACGTTGGTGGGGGGCGGCGGCTCCACGTTGAACTGCGACGTGTCGGCAGGGATCGTGTCGATGGCTGCCGTATCGAGCGGCACGACCGCGGGAACCGTGTCGCCCGGAGTGACCCGCACCGTGTCGGCGGCAGCCGGCGTGGTGTCCCGCCGCGTAACGACGGTATCGGGCCTCTGCGCGACGGTGACCATTTCCGAGAGATTCAGGACCTCACCCGGATAGATCCAGTGCGGGTCTTCGATGACGGCGGTATTGAGTCGGTAAATCTCGGGCCACAGCAGCGGATCGTTGAAGTACATCTGGGAGATGGACCACAACGTCTCACCGCGTGAGACCGTGTGACTGGCAGGGACTTGTCCCTGAAAAGCGGCGGCCGCCTGCGTCGTGTCCTGTTGTTGAGCCGCCTGCGTGGTGTCCTGCGCCGGCAGGACTCGCCACATGAACGGCAACGCCGCCAGGGCCAGTAGTACGGCGCGGTCAGAACGGGAGATCGTCGTCCTCCTCATCCAGCGCCTCCGGGAACGCGTCGAGCGACTCTGGGGCTTTGCCGCCTGCTTCCGAGGCCCCCTTCACAGCCCCCGCTCCCGCACCAACCGGGGCGGCTCCGCCTCTGGACCCCAGCATGATCAACTCACGCGCGATGATCTCGGTGACGTAGCGCGTCTGCTTCTCCCGATCTTCCCACGTCCGGTACTCAATGCGCCCTTCGATATAGACCTTGTCGCCCTTTTTCAGGTACTTCTCGGCGATGTCGGCCAGGCCGGAACCCTTGTTGTTCCAGCAGATAACCCTGTGCCACTCCGTCTTTTCCTGCTTCTCGCCCCCGTTGCCGGTCCATTGGCGGCTGGTCGCCACCGAAAGGGTCGCCACGCGGGAGCCGTTATTCGTGCTGCGTACCTCGGGATCCGCACCCAGATTCCCGATAAGCTGGACCTTATTGAGACTGCGGCTCACGACAACCTCCGACGATGAAGCGGGTTAGGGCCCAAGGGTGCCACACACTATATAAATCGCAAGTCATTCTGTCAACCAAAGATACGCCACTTGTACCGAAGTTATGCATCAAGTCTCAGCACGATGGCGTCCTCGACGGGACGCCGGTAATACTCCGTTCGGCGACCCACTTCCTTGAACCCCTGAGCCGCGTAAAGAGCCCGCGCCGGCCCGTTCGATTCCCGCACCTCCAGGTAGACCTGCCGGACGCCGCGTGCGGTCAACGCTTCGAGAATGTGTTGCACGAGGGCGCGTCCCAGCCCGTTCCGCCGACCCCCGGGGGCCACAGCGAGATTGAGGATCTCGCCCTCGTCGGCGGCGTCGAGCGCGACCACGTAGCCGGCGATCGCCCCGCCCCCGGGGCCGCTCGCCTCGACGACGAGAAAGTGCGCATCGGACGTCAGGCAGTCGCGAAAGTCCTGTGTGGACCACGGGTCGGCGAAGACCTCCTGCTCGATCGCGCGGACCGCGGGGACATCGCCGAGCTTAGCGGGACGAATTTGGTAAGGGTCGGCCGTAGCGCGCCTCCCATTTCACTTGAGCTTCGGCAGGCCGGCCGTAGACGGGCTCGGCAACCCCCGGATCATCGATCGCGCGGCGCGCGCCATCATAGGAAAAGAGCGCGAGCAACGAACCCGCAAGGGGCGGTAGCGCATCGATGCCAACGGGAGCTCGTCCGGTCCAGGCCACGATCTCTCTGCGATAGCGTTCGGCGCCGTCTCCCACGGCGAGATCTGGTGATCGTCCGGCCCGTACGACGAGCGTGGGGATCGTGAACAACCCCGGCGCGACGAGCGTCTTCACCTGATCTCCAACAAAGGTATACGTCGCGCCGAACACCTCGCCGCGTAACGCGTCATAACATGTCGCGACGGTCTCCACCCCGGCGGCGTGCGCCGCGCCAAGCAGCGATGGAATCGCAATCAAGGGCAGTCGTCGCTCCTGGACGAAACCCTTTGCCGCCGCCCATGCGATGCGCAGGCCCGTAAAACCGCCAGGTCCATCGCCGACAATGACCCCGGCGATCTGCTCGACCGACAGCCGTCCGACCTCCAGCACCTGGTGAACGAGAGGCAGGATTTGCGCGGCGTGTTGGCGTGCCCCACGAACCGAGCGCGCGATCGTCTGCTCACCGGTGCGGATCGCGACGCTGGCGATGTCGGTCGTCGTGTCGATTGCGAGCCAGGCCTCATTCTTCAACGACGCGACTCCCCGGATCAGAATCGTAGGAGAGCTTGAAGTGCCGATCGAGCGGTGGAGTCCAAGCCCCCGCCCGCTCGGGCCACTCGATCAGAATGATGGCGCGCTCCCGGACCATGTCGTCGAAGCCGAGATCGCGCGCTTCGTCGGGCTGGCGCAGACGGTAGCAATCCACGTGATAGACGGGAATGGGGCCGGCGGGGCCGGCGGGGCCGGCGGGGCCCGCGGGGCCCGCGGGGCCGGCGTCGTAATGATGCACGAGCGCGTATGTGGGACTGGTAGCCCGCGCGCGGGCGCCCAGGCCGCGGCAGATGGCCTGGACGAGGCTCGTCTTGCCCGTCCCCAGCTCTCCCGATAGCCCGATTACCGCGGGCGCGCGGAGCTGGCGGCCGAGGTCCTCACCGAACCGGCTGAGTTCGCTCGCGGAGAGGCGCATCGGCCTTGAGCTCCAGGAGCTGATCGCGCAGCACGGCCGCCAGCTCGAAATCGAGCTCCTCGGCGGCGGTCTGCATCTGTTGCTCCAGCATACGGATGAGGGTCTCGCGCTCGCCGGCGTCGGCGGGGCGGCGGATCTCGCCGGCACCAGGCTTCCCAACCCGCGCGTCGGCGACACGGGTCACGAACCGGATATCCAGCACCGACTTCACGATGGACCGCGGCGTGATGCCATGCTCGACGTTGTAGGCGAGCTGAGTCTCGCGGCGGCGATCCATCTCTTTCAGCGCGCGCGCCATCGAGCCGGTGACGCGATCGGCGTAGAGAATGGCTCTGCCGCTGAGGTGCCGAGCCGCCCGGCCGACAGTCTGGATCAACGACCGGTCCGATCGGAGGAACCCCTCCTGGTCGGCATCCAGCACGGCCACGAGAGAAACCTCCGGCAAGTCCAACCCTTCGCGCAGCAGGTTGATTCCCACGAGCACGTCGAACTCTCCGAGCCGCAGACCCCGAATGATCTCGACGCGTTCGATGGCGTCGATTTCCGAATGCAGATACCGCACTCGCACGCCATGCTGCTGCAAATAGTCGGTGAGGTCTTCCGCCATGCGCTTGGTCAACGTGGTGACCAGGACGCGCTCGTTCTTCTTCTCGCGCACGCGGATTTCGCTGAGCAGGTCATCCACCTGCCCTGCCACCGGCCGGATCTCGACGGTGGGATCGACCAGCCCGGTCGGGCGGATGATCTGCTCGACGATGACGCCACCGGAGAGCTTCAGCTCGTCTTGCCCCGGCGTCGCCGAGACGAAGACCATACGGGGCACCAGCCCCATGAACTCGTCGAACCGCAGCGGTCGGTTGTCGAGCGCCGACGGCAGCCGGAAGCCGTAGTCCACCAGCGTTTGCTTGCGCGAGCGGTCGCCTTCGTACATCGCGCCCAGCTGCGGCAGTGTCTGGTGGGACTCGTCGATGATGCAGAGATAGTCCTTCGGGAAGTAGTCGAGCAGGCACGCCGGTCGTTCGCCGGGCTGGCGACCGCTGAATAGACGCGAGTAGTTCTCGATGCCGGCGCAGCGCCCCACTTCCATCAGCATGTCGATGTCGAAATGCGTGCGGGACTCCAGGCGCTGCGCTTCCAGGAGCTTGTTCTGCGCGCGCAGCTCGGCCAATCGTTCCGCCAGCTCGGCCCGGATCCGCGATACGGCGCGCTCGATCGTCGCGCGCTGCGTAACGAAGTGCGTGGCAGGATAGATGGCCGAGCGGTCCATCGGCTTGATGACGTTCCCGGTCAGGGGATCGATCTTCGCGATGCGCTCGATCTCATCTCCCCAGAACTCGATCCGCACCGCCTGCTCGTCGTACGCCGGGAAGACCTCCACCGTATCGCCGCGCACGCGGAACGTTCCGCGCTCGAAGCCCACGTCATTGCGCTGATACTGAACGGCGACGAGATCGGCGAGCAATGCATCCCGGCCGCGCGTCTCGCCCTTCTGCGCGGTTACGAGCAGCTCGCGATACAGCTCGGGGTCGCCGAGTCCGTAGATCGCCGAGACGCTCGCGACGATGATGACGTCGTCGCGCTCCATCAGGCTCGAGGTTGCGCGCAGCCGCAGCCGCTCGATGTCGTCGTTGATCGATGAATCCTTGGCGATGTACGTGTCGGTCGACGGCACGTACGCTTCCGGCTGGTAGTAGTCGTAATAGGAGATGAAGAATTCGACGGCGTTGGACGGAAAGAACGTCTTCAGCTCGCCGTACAACTGGGCAGCGAGCGTCTTGTTGTGCGACAACACGAGCGTCGGCTTCCCGAAGTCGGCGACCACGTGCGCCATCGTCATCGTCTTGCCCGACCCCGTGACGCCGAGGAGCGTCTGATATTTGTCGCCGCGACGCAGGCCGGCGTTCAGCTCGCGAATCGCGCGTGGCTGATCACCCGCCGGCGGCGGGGCGTTCCCAAGCTCAAATGGCATACGAGGGAAACCTAACCGACGACGACTTCAGCGGGACCGCTCGAATCCCGTCGCGCGATCTCCGTGACACCTTTCACCTTGCGGACCGCCTTCAGGACCTTGTGCAGGTGGGTGTTGTTCTCGACCTCCACCAGCACCGATCCGAAGACGACGCCGTCCTTCGACGCGAGCTCGGCACTGCGGATGTTGGTTCCGGTGCCGCTGATCGCCTCGCAGATATCGGCGTAGAGGCCGCGCCGGTCCTCGCCGCTGACCGCCAGCCGGACCACGAAGGTCTCGCCCTCGACCTCCCGCCAGTCGATTTCGACGCGCCGCTCCTCTTCGCCCGAGAGCGTCAGCAGGTTGGGACAGTCGTTGCGGTGGATCGAGATGCCACGGCCCTGGGTGACGTAGCCGACGACGGGGTCGCCGGGGACAGGCTGGCAGCACTGGGCGTAACGGACCATCAAGCCCTCGACGCCGTGAATCTTGATGCCGCGGCCGAGGCGGAGACGTTCGATGACGCGCCCGAACGCCGTCGGCTTCGGGGCGTGCTGTTCGTCGGGCGGTATGTCGGGATACAGCGCGTTGATCACCTGGCCGATCTGCACGTCCCCGCGACCGATGGCGGTCTCCACCTGCTCGGCGGCGCCGAGTCCGAGCTTCTGCGCGGCCTGTTCCAGCTGCTCGGCCGTGGGCGGGTCAACGCGCCGGCGCCGGACCTCGCGCGCGAGAATCTCCCGGCCCAGCGTGATACTGCGCTCCTGCTCCTCCTGCTTGATCCACTGCCGGATCTTCTGGCGGGCCCGGCCCGTCTGGACATGCGCCAGCCAGTCGCGCGAGGGCTTCGCCTGGGGACTCGTGAGCACCTCGATCGTGTCGCCGTTCCTGAGCGGCCGATGCAGCGGCGCGATCCGGCCGTTCACCCGCGCGCCGTTACAGTGCTGGCCGACTTCGGTGTGCACCATGAACGCGAAATCGATCGGGGTCGCACTCTTCGGCAGCCGCTTCACGTCTCCTCGTGGCGTGAAGACGAAGATCTCGTCCTGATAGAGATCGATCTTGAGGAACTCGAGGAATTCCTCGGGGCTGTGCGCATCCTGCTGCAGCTCGATCAATTGGCGGAACCACGACAGATGGTGATCGAGCTCGTCGGCGCTCTTGCCGTTTTCCTTGTACAGCCAGTGCGCCGCGATACCGTACTCGGCGGTCCGATGCATATCGCGCGTGCGGATCTGGATCTCGTACAGCTGGCCGCCGGGGCCGAACACGGTCGTGTGCAGCGACTGATAGCCGTTCGACTTGGGGCTCGCGATGTAATCCTTGATGCGCTCCTGCAGCGGCGTCCACGTATGATGGATGATGCCGAGCACGTGGTAGCAATCGGTGATGTTGTTCACCAGCACGCGTACCGCCAGCAGATCATAAATCTCCTCGAACGGTTTGCCGCGCTTCTTCATCTTCTTGAAGATGGACCAGAGGTTCTTGGGCCGGCCCACGATCTCCCAGCCCACGATCCCGGCGCGACGCAGCTCGTCGGAGAGTGGCGCGCGCATGCGCTCGATCGTACGGTCGCGCTCCACACGCCGGGCCTTTACCTGCTTCGCCAGCTGTTTGTAGTCGTCGGGCTCGAGGTACTTGAACGACAAGTCCTCGAGCTCGGCCTTCACCCCCGCCATGCCGAACCGGTGCGCCAGCGGCGCGTACAGCTCCCGCGTCTCCAGGGCGATCCGCTTGCGCTTGTCAGGCGGCAGCGGATCGAGCGTGCGCATGTTGTGGAGCCGGTCGGCGAGCTTGATGATGATGACGCGCGCATCGCGCGCCACTGACATGAGCAGTTTGCGGTAGTTCTCCGCCTGCTCTTCGGCGGTGGACCGGAAGTTGAGGGCCTTGATCTTGGTCAGGCCGTCGACGAGGTCGGCGACTTCGTTTCCGAAGTCCCTCCGGAGGAGGTCTAGCGTGACGTTGGAGTCTTCGACGACGTCGTGCAGGAGCGCCGCGGCGATGGTCGTCGTGTCCATCTGCTGCTCGGCGAGAATCGTCGCGACGGCGACGCTGTGCGAGACGAAATCGTCGCCCGACAAGCGCTTCTGGCCTTGATGCGCCTGCGCGCTCATCCGATAGGCGCGCGACAGCACCTCGAGGTCGAGGCGGTCGCGTTGCGCGGCGACGGCCTTCGCCAGCTCGGGCGCGAGGATCGGCGCCGTACTCGTCACAAGAGCCCTGCCTCCGCGAAACTCACGTACCGGTCTCCTCCTCCTATGACCACATGGTCGTACACCGGAACATCCAGCACACGCCCGGCATCGACCAGCTGCCTGGTTACCGCTCGATCGTCCGCCGAGGGCGTGGGATCACCGCTGGGATGATTGTGCACCACGATGATCCCCGCCGCCGCCTCGGCGATTGCAGCTCGAAACACTTCGCGCGGGTGCACCAGCGAGCTGTTCAGAATGCCCCGCGTGATGAGCAAATCCGCCAGGATCTGGCTCTGGCTCCCCAGGGCGAGAACATGAAATTCCTCGACCGCGAGGTCCCGCAGGCGCAGGCCATAGTACCGTTGCACATCACCCGGTCCCCGTATCCGCTCGGGTGGCGGCTCCGCCTCGGTCCCGATCCGGCGACCCAGCTCGATAGCCGCAGCCAGCCGGGCGGCTTTCGCCCTCCCTACCCCTGGGATCTGGCCCAATTCGGCCCATGGCCGGGTGGCAAGCCGCCGCAACGAGCCATCCCCCCGCAGAAGTATCTCGGCGGCCACCGCGAGGGCGTCCTGCCCACGTGTCCCTGTTCCAAGGAGAATGGCCAGAAGCTCTTGCGCCGTCAACGCGGCGGGCCCGACCGCCCAGAAACGCTCGCGCGGCCGGTCGTGTTCGAGGTGCTCGGAGAGACGCAGCGGCATGGGCAAGACTAGGGAGGCGGCGTCGGTCCGACATAGCCAGAATTACGCCGTCAGGCACCTAACCGCCGATCGATTTCGGAGCGATTATGATCGTCCGACCCCGTGCCTTGCGCACTCATCCACGAGGCGACTCTTACAAGCTGTCCTACGCACTCGTGGAGGGAGCATGCGACGTCCCATCGCCGTCCCCTTGGTTGCCTGGACTGCCGCGCTGACGGCCTGTATGACAGACCGCGGCGATCCGGCGTCGCCAACCTTCGTAGCCACAGGCACACAACCCGGCATCAGCGCGAGCACTTCGGGACCGGCGACGCCGCCCTTCAACGACGAAATCATCCTCAGAGATGCCACGGGCGCGGGAGGATTCGGACACGTCAAGTTTCGCCAGCCAAAGGACGCTGACGTGATTATTTACCTCGACACGTGGGTGCGCGACCTCGCCCCGAATGCGAGCTACTGGTTGCAGCGCGCAGTGGACACGAACGTCGACGACAACTGCACTAGCACTTCATGGCTGACGCTTGGGCTCGGAACCACCCCGCAGGCGATCGTGACTGATGATGGGGGAACGGGGCGGGCGGCGCTGTGGAGGACTGTTGCTGTATCGAACATAGGCACAACGTTCGACATCCACTTCCGGGTCATCGATGCGGCAGGCGCCATGGTGTTGGAAAGCGCTTGCTATCAGTACGTAGTCAGCCGATAGCAGACAAGGCACGTGCGACGAGGGACGCTCTGTTCGGCGTCCCTCGTCTTGTTCTACGCCCCTGCTCCGTGGCACTTCTTGAACTTCTTGCCGCTGCCGCAGGGGCACGGATCGTTGCGGCCCACGCCGGCATAGGGATTCGGCGGGGCCATCCCAACCGTGGGCGGCACCGGTTTCGAAGGCACCGGCCCATTTGACGCGGCCGCTGGGCTGACCAGCCCGTCCGCCGCCGGTTTGGTGGCCACCATGGGCGTCGGTTTCCTCGGCCCGCTCGCGAGCCCGCCCGTGGTGGAGGTCTGGCTCGGACCGCCGCGCGGCGGGCCAACCTCGATCTGGAGCCTGAGCCACCGTTCCGCGAACGTGGTCTGCAGATCGTGCATCAAGCCGACGAACATCTCGTACGCGTCCTGCTTGTATTCCACGAGCGGGTCCTTCTGTCCCCACGCGCGGTAGTAGATCCCTTCGCGCAGCTGGTCGAGATCGTAGAGGTGATCCTTCCACTTCTCGTCGATCACGCCGAGGGTCACGTGGGACAGCGCCTGCTCGGCGAGGTTCGTCGCGCCGACCTTGGCTTCGACGTCGCGGAGATAGCCGAGCTTTTGCTGGAACGCGTCGCGTCCCGCCTTCTGCGCCGCGCGGACGAGCTCGTCGCGCGTCTTGATCACGGCGGGATCGGTGACACCCGGGACCGACGTCAGGAACTTCTGCAGAAAATCCGTGTCGATCAGCGCGCGATCCCACTGGCCGGGATCGTCGTAGTCCACGATGAGGCTGTCGGCGTATTGCTCGAACGCCGCGTCGATCATCCGCTGCGCCTCGGCCTTCAGCTCTTCCCCGCCCTCGAGCGCATACAGACGCTGGGAGTAGATAACCTCGCGCTGCTGGTTCATGACGTCATCGAATTGCAGCAGCTTCTTGCGCGCCTGGAAGTTCTGGAGCTCGACGCGCTTTTGCGCCTGCCCGATCGCCGCCGTCACCCAGGGGTGCGTGATGACCTCGCCCTCTTCGGCGCCGGTCCGATCCATGATGCGGGCGATCCGGTCGGAGCCGAACAGCCGCATGAGATCGTCTTCGAGCGAGAGATAGAAGATGCTCTGGCCGGGATCGCCCTGGCGCCCGGAGCGGCCGCGCAGCTGACGGTCGATCCGGCGTGCCTCGTGGCGCTCCGTCCCGATGATCACGAGGCCGCACGGCGGGTCCTCGTTGCACTTGAGCTCTTTGATCTGCTCGGGCGTCAGGTCGGGCGGTTCGATTTTCTGGCCGAACGGCGCCTCACGCGACTTGATGCCGCAGACCTGACACTTCTTGACGCCCGGACCGAGTTTGATGTCGGTGCCGCGGCCGGCCATGTTCGTCGCGATCGTGATGGAGCCGGGCTGGCCCGCCTGCGCGACGATCTCGGCCTCGCGCTGGTGAAACTTGGCGTTCAGCACCTCATGCTTGAGCCCGCGCCGCTTCAGAATGCGGGCCAGCGTCTCCGAGACTTCGACGTTGGTCGTCCCGACCAGGACCGGCAGGCCGCGCTTATGCTGCCGCTCGACCTCATCCATGATCGCGTCGTACTTCTCCTTGCGCGTCTTGTAGACGAGGTCGTGCTTGTCGATCCGCCGCACCGGCCGGTTCGTCGGAATCACGGAGACTTCGAGCTTGTAGATCTGGTGGAACTCGGTCTCTTCCGTTTCCGCGGTGCCCGTCATGCCAGCGAGCTTCTCATACATGCGGAAGTAGTTCTGGATCGTGATCGTGGCGAGGGTCTGGGTCTCTTCCTTGACAGCGACCCCCTCCTTCGCTTCCACGGCCTGGTGCAGTCCGTCCGACCAGCGGCGCCCCGCCATCAGGCGGCCGGTGAACTCGTCGACGATCAGCACCTGCCCGTCCTGCACGACGTACTCGACGTCTTTCTCGTAGAGCGCGTGCGCCTGCAGCAGCTTGTGGATGATGTGCAGCGTCTCGCTCTTGATCGCGTACTCGCCCTCGACGGCGCGCCGGCGCTCGATCTTCTCAGCGGGCGACAGATCGGGGTCGTGCTCGATCTCGTGCACGGCGTGCGAAATGTCGGGCACCACGAAGAGCGTGGGGTCCTGCGGCGACATCGTCTCCACGCCCTTGTCGGTCAGGTGCACCGAGCGGCCGCGCTCATCCATGACGAAATACAGATCGTCCTCGACGTCGCGCATCTTCTGATCGCGCGCCGGCAGCTTGCGGTCGGCGAGGCGGTCGAGCTCGACGCGTTGCACCTGCTGTTTGACGCCCTGCTCGTTCAGCAGCTTCAGGAGCTTCTTGTTCTTGGGCATGCCGAGCTGCGCCTTGTACAGCAGCTTCGCGCCCTCGTAACTGGTATCGGGATCGTCGAGCAGCGGCTCGGCTTTGGCGATCAGGTCGTTCGCGATCGCGGTTTGCTTGCGCACGAGCTGCACGACCTGCGCGTTGAACTGCGCGTACTTCTCATCCGACTCGGCGCCCACCGGCCCGCTGATGATCAGCGGCGTGCGTGCCTCGTCGATCAGGATCGAGTCCACCTCGTCGATGATCGCATACACATGGCCGCGTTGGACACGGTGCTCCAGACTGAACACCATGTTGTCGCGCAGGTAGTCGAAGCCGAATTCGTTGTTGGTGCCGTACGTGATGTCACACAGGTAGGCGGCGCGGCGCTCGGGCGTAGACGGCTGCGTGTCGTCGATGCAGCCCACCGTCAGGCCGAGCCATTGGAAGAGATGGCCCATCCACTGTGAGTCGCGCCGGGCGAGGTAGTTGTTCACCGTAACGAGGTGTGCGCCACGGCCCGCCAGCGCGTTGAGATACAGCGGCAGCGTTGCGACAAGGGTCTTGCCCTCACCGGTCGCCATTTCGGCGATCTTGCCTTGATGGAGCACGATGCCGCCGATGAGCTGCACGTCGTACGGCACCATGTCCCACTTCATCGGGTGCCCGGTGACGACGACTTCGCTGCCGAGCAGGCGGCGGGCCGCTTCGCGCACCGTCGCGAATGTTTCCGGCAGCAGCTCGTCGAGCGTGCGCTGCTGCGCCGCCACGAAGTCCTGCTCCGCTTTTCTCAGCTGATCGCTGAGATTGGCGCGCTCCTCCGGATCGGGGCAGTCGTGCTTCGCCTGCTTGAGACGCTCGACCTCGGCACGCACCTCGCCGGTGCGCTGCGCGATCACCGCGCGGAACTTCGCGGTCTGCGCCTGCAGCTCGCCGTCGGTCAGGTCTTTGAGGCGCACTTCGTGCTCGAGAATCGCATCCACGATCGGCTGGATGCGCTTCAGCTCGCGGTTGAACCGCGTCCCAAAGATTCTGGTGAACCAACGATTGGCCATTACACTCCTAGCGGTACAGCCCGTGCGCCCCGATGTACTCGTGCACCGGGTCGGGCACTAAATATCGAATGGAACGCCCCTGTTTGACCCGCTCCCGCACCTGCGTGGCGGAGAGGTCAATCGAGGGCACAGGAACAACCCGCTTGATCAGCGGATGACGCACTACGCTGGCGCCGGGCCGGGCGAAGACGACGATGTCGGCAAGTTGCGGAAGCGCTTCGACTTCCCACCATTCGGCAAGATCGCGGGCGGCATCCGCCCCCAGCAATAACGTGAACCGGTTCCCCGGCTCCCGCTCCCCCAACGCCCGCAGCGTCCGGACAGTATACGATGGCGCCGGCAGCCCCAGCTCGACCCGCTCCACGCCGAACCGCGCGTTCCCCGCGACCGCCAAATCCAGCATTTCCGCCCGTTGCTCGGGCGTCGCCTGATGGCCGGCCCGAGCCCCTCGCTTCAGGGGCTGCTCGCGCGCGGGCAGAAAGCGCACGTTGCAGCCCAACGCGTCCGCCGCTGCTTCTGCCACGATCAAATGTGCGACATGGACGGGGTCGAACGAGCCGCCGAACAGCGCCGCCCCCTCCCGGGCCACGCCGGTCAGGGTGTGGAGGGGGTCGACGGGGTCGCGGTGGAATCGGCCGTCGCGGGACAGGTCCGGTCGAGCGCCGTCGCCTTGGGATAGAAGCGCCGCAGGTGCTCGCAGGTCTCCTGCAACTCCTGCTTGTAGCCGATCGCGCGATAGCTGTCCACCAAGCGCAGCAGGGCGTCGGGCGCGCGATCGGTGGTGGGATAATTCGCGATCACGTCCTTGAAATAGATGATCGCGGAATCAAACGCTTTGCGCCGCAGATAAAAGATCCCGGTCTTGTAGGTCTTCTCCGCAAACTGGTTCTCGAGACGACGGACGTGCAGCCGCCCGCGCGCGGCCGCGTCGCTGTCGGGGAAGCGGCCCGCCAACTCCTGATAGATCGCCAACGCCGTCTCACCATAGGACGGGTCGAGCTCGGGCCGGTGCCACAGACGCAGATTTGCGTCTCCCGCTCGGAGCAGCGCCAGCGGCGCGTACTCCGTGGTCGAGAATTCGTCGGCAACCTTTCGGAATTCGCTCGCGGCCTGCACGTAGTCGCCGACCTGGAACCAGGACTCCGCGCTGTAATACCGCACCTGCGCCACCTCGGGAGCGCCGGGCGTGAGCTCGAAGGTGACGCGCTGCAGAATTACCTGCGCGCGGCGAAAATCGCCGCGGTGAAACAGATCCATGGCACGGCGCAGATCGACATCGGGCGCAACCGCCGGCGCAGCCTGCGGGGCACGGCCACGCGGATGACACGCGGCCAGTACACCAGCGGCCACAGCCAATGCCAGCATCCCGATCGTCCGGTGCATCGTCATTACGGCTCAGCCTTTCCTAACGCGTTGAGCTTTTCCTGCGCGCGCTGCGAAATCGTATCACCGGGCGTCCCGCCGGCGAGCGCCTGCTGATAACTCTCCATGGCGGCGGCCACATCGCCCTGCGCGAGGCGAACGTCGCCCAGACCCAGGAACGCCCCCCGGACAACGTCGGGTGACGCCCCCGGTGCCGTCGCTCGCCGAAACCACGCCTCGGCATCGACGGGGTGTCCCTGTTCGAGCGCGATTTGCCCTTCCACCAGCGCGCACAGCCCGAGGCCTTCGCGCGCCTGCTCGACCACCGACACTGCGCGTTGCCTCCGGACGACACCTTCAAAGACGCGCACCGCCGTGCTGCAGTCGCGGACCCGGACCAGCGTCATTCCGTAGACGAACAGTAGCGAGTCGGCCCGGGCGGCGTCGACCGCCGAGGCCGCTGCAACCGGCAACAACGCCCTTGCCTCGGCGGTATCGCCCCGTTCCACGGCGTCGAGGGCGGCGAGCACGACATACCGTCCGAGCGGCCGCCGCGGTGCGACGTCCCGAAGTCCGGTGAGCGCACTCGCCAGCGCCGTGCGGTCGTTGGCCGCGAGGGCGGCCCGCGCCACCCGCTCCAGTCCGTCGCCGGCTTCGTCGGCGCGCGAGCGGTCCCGCTTGGCGAGGGAGCGGTAGGCTTCGGCCGCCAGATCATAGTCCTCGGCATGCATCGCCGCGGCGCCGACTTTGGCGAGCAGGGCGGCGCTCCCGGCGTTCGCCTTGCGTCCCAACTGGTATTCAGCCAGCGCGTCTGCATAGGAACCTGTGGCATACGCCCGATCGCCGAGGTCCTCGTGATTCGCGGCAGAACGGGTGCAAGCCAGCGCGAAGATCAGTGGCACCGCCAGGAGCCGTCTCACTTCTTTTTCTTCCTTCGATCGGGCTTCGCCGCTCCCCCGGCGTCTGCGGCTCCCCCATCCCCGGCGCCCACCGGCACCACGTCCGAGCGGGACAGCAACGCCAGGTAGGCTTCCACCCTTGGATCTTCCGGCCGGCGCGCGCGCAGCTCTTCCCACACGGCGCGTGCAGCCAACCCATCACCCGCCAGGTAGCAGGCCAGTCCCAGCATTGCGGCCGCATCGAGGAAGGACGGCCGGTCGCGCACGATGATCTGAAAGTGCTCGTGCGCGTCCAACGCGCGACCGGCCTCGAGCAGCACTCGGCCCAGTTTGTAGCGCAGGTCGTGGAAGCCGGGCCCCAGCTCCAGCGCCGCCTCGTACTGTGCGATCGCTTCGTTCAGTCCACCCGCTTCGTAATACGCTTGGGCGAGCGCGGCATGTTGGTTGGCGAGCTTCGCCGCGACGTGTCCGTGAAATCCCCCACGCCGCTCCGAGCTCACCTGACGGGCGCGCCGCAACACCGCGTTTGCCTCTTCTTCGCGACCCAGCTCGTTCAGCACGAGCGCGCGATGGATCAACGCCTCGATGTAGTTGGGATTGAGCGCCAAGGCGCGATCCAGCTGCTCCAGGGCCTTGTCGGGCTGTCCGGCGAGCGAGTACGAGAGCCCCAGCAAGTGATGCGCGTCCGCAAACGCTCGGCCGGTCGCGATGACCTCCTCGAGGAGGTGAATCGCGCCGTAATAGTCTTGCAGCTGAAACCGCTCGTTAGCCTGCTCGACCAGACGCTCGGGACTGACGTCCATGAACCTCCTCGTACCAGTCAACGAATTTGCGGATGCCTTCGTCGATGCCAATGCGCGGCTTGAAGCCCAGTACGCGTCCGGCATGGACCAGATCGGCATCCGTCAGCCGCACGTCTCCCGGCTGATCGGGATACCGCTCGATGCGAGCTTCCTCACCCAGCGCTTTCGCGATGAGCGCGATCAGCCGGTCGAGGCGTACGCGCTCGCCGCCGCCCAGATTCGCCGTTTCGACCGTGCCGGGAGCGGCGGCGGCGGTCCAATCGAGCGCGGCGAGGATGCCGTCCAGACAGTCGGTAATATAGGTATAGTCGCGCTCACTCGACCCATCCCCATGCATCCGCACGGGGCGTCCGCGGGCGATCAGATCGGTGAACTTGTGGATCGCCAGATCGGGGCGCTGCCGCGGCCCGTACACCGTGAAGAACCGCAAGCAGATGATCTTGAGCGGATACAGGTGCGCGAAAGCGTGGGCCAGCAGCTCTCCCGCCCGCTTGCTGGCGGCGTACGGCGAAATCGGCAGGACCGCGGGTTTGTCCTCGGCAAACGGCGCGGGCGTTGCATTGCCGTACACGGACGACGAGGAGCCGAACACGATCCGCGTCAGCCCCGCGCGGCGCGCTGCATCCATCAGACGCGCGGTCGCCGTGACGTTCGCCTCCATGTAGGCGCCGGGATCGTCCAGGGAGGGACGGACACCCGGTTTTGCCGCCAGATGGATGACCGCCTCGACGCCGTCCATCGGTATGGGATCGCGCCCGACGTCGGCCTCGACGAACCGAAACCCGGGAAGTTTGAGGAGGCCCGAGAGGTTGCGCTCCTTGACGTCACGCGCGTAAAACGGATCGAAGTTGTCGACACCGGTCACCGCATGGCCGAGCCCGATGAGCGCCTCGCTCACGTGCGATCCGATGAACCCGGCGGCCCCGGTGACGAGAATCTTGTCCTTCACGACTTGGGTGCTCCTTCGCGCGCCACGATCGCACGGAAATACTCGATGGTGCGGCGCAGTCCCTCGTCGAGCGAAACCCTCGGCTCCCATCCCAGCGCCTCGCGGGCGCGCCTGATGTCGGGCTGGCGCACCTGCGGATCGTCCACCGGTAGCGGCCGCTCGACGATCTTGCTCTTGCTACCCGTCAATGCCAGCACCCGCTCCGCCAGCTGCCGCACCGTGAACTCGTGCGGGTTACCGATATTGGTCGGGTCCGCACTCCCCCGCTCGAACAGCCGTATGATGCCTTCGATCAGGTCGTCCACGTAGCAGAACGAGCGTGTCTGCGAGCCGTCGCCGTAGACCGTGAGCGGGTCGCCGCGCAGGGCCTGCACGATGAAGTTGGACACGACCCGCCCGTCGTGCGGGCGCATACGGGGCCCGTACGTGTTGAAGATCCGCACGATCCGGGTATCGAGCCGGTGGTAGCGATGGTAGGCCATGGTCATCGCCTCCGCGAATCGCTTGGCCTCGTCGTAGACGCCGCGCGGCCCGACCGGATTCACGTTGCCCCAGTACGACTCCGGTTGGGGATGCACCAGCGGATCGCCGTAGACCTCGGAGGTCGAGGCGAGCAGAAACCGCGCCTGTTTCGCCATCGCGAGACCCAACGCCTTATGCGTGCCGAGGGCGCCGACCTTGAGCGTCTGGATCGGGAGCTCGAGGTAATCGACCGGGCTCGCGGGGCTCGCGAAGTGCAGCACGCCGTCGAGGGCGCCGTCGACCGCGATGAAGGTCGTGACATCCTGGCGGTGGAACTCGAAGTTGGGATTGTTGGCGACGTGAGCGAGGTTGGCGGGATCGCCGGTGAGCTGGTTGTCCATCCCCAGGACCCGGTGTCCCGCGGCCAGGAAGCGGTCAACGAGATGCGATCCGAGGAATCCGGCCGCCCCCGTTACGAGGACGCGCATCCGAGCGGCCGGCCGATGCTGTCGTAGGTGAATCCCAGCCGGCCGAGCTTCAGCGGATCGTACAAATTGCGCCCATCGACGATCAGCGGCCGCTTCAAGAGCTGCTTCATCCGCGCGAAATCAGGATTGCGATACTCCAACCACTCCGTCACGATCGCCAGCGCGTCGGCGCCGTTCAGCGCGTCGAAGCCGTGGCCGGCGTACGTCACGCGCTTGCCAAGTTGGCGCGCCGCCGTGTCCATGGCCGCGGGATCGTGCGCTTGCACCATGGCGCCGGCGGCGAGCAGCTCCTCGATGAGCACGAGCGCCGGGCTCTCGCGCACGTCGTCGGTCTCGGGCTTGAAGGCGAGACCCCAGACGGCGATCACCTTCCCGTCCAGCGCTCCGAGGTGCCGCTTGAGCTTTTCGAATAGCCGTTTTTTCTGGCGCTGATTCGCGGCCTCCACGGCGGACAGAATGTCGAGCGTCAACTTGTTCTCGGAACCGGCGCGGATCAGGGCCTGTACATCCTTGGGGAAACAGGACCCGCCGTACCCGGGGCCGGGAAACAGGAACGCCTGGCCGATGCGCCGGTCCGAGCCGATGCCGCGCCGCACCTGGGTCACGTCCGCCCCGACGGTCTCGCACAGCTGCGCGATCTGATTCATGAAGGAGACCCGCGTGGCGAGCATGGCGTTGGCGGCGTACTTGGTCATCTCGGCCGAGGGAATGTCCATCATGATCAATGGATTGCCGGTGCGCACAAAGGGGGCGTAGAGCTCTTCGATCACTTTGGCCGCTTCGGGCGAGTCGACCCCTACCACGACGCGGTCGGGCTTCATGAAGTCATCGACGGCGGCGCCTTCCTTGAGGAACTCCGGATTCGAGCACACGTAAAACGGCGTCGTCGTTTCGCGCGCGATCTGCGCGCGCACCTTCGTGGCCGTGCCCACAGGGACGGTGCTCTTCGTGACGACGACCTTGGACGCGTTCATGTGCTTGCCGATCGTCGTGGCGACGGCGAGCACGTGCTGCAGGTCGGCCGATCCGTCTTCGTCGGGCGGCGTCCCCACCGCGATGAACACGATCTCGGAGCGCTCGACGGCGGGGCCAACGTCGGTCGTGAAGGTCAGCCGGCCCTCACGCTGATTGCGGACGACGAGCGGCTCGAGTCCGGGCTCGTAGATCGGGAGTTTGTTCGCCTTGAGGTTCTTGATCTTGGCCGCATCGACGTCGGCACATACGACGTCATTGCCCGTCTCCGCGAGACAGGCACCCACGACCAGACCTACATATCCGGTGCCGACGACGGCGACCTTCACGCGCGGGGACCTGCCTTGGGCAACACATGCCGGGTATCCACGACGGAGCGCGCGTGCCGCGCGATCAATTTGTAGTCAATCGCGGCGTGATCGGTCACGATGATGACGCAGTCGGCCTGTTGGAGCGTCTCCGCCGTGAGCTGCACGGAATTGAGCGCGATGCCCTCTTCCTTCAGGACCGGCACGTGCGGATCGTGATAGGACACGTCAGCGCCGCGCTGGTGCAGCAACCGGATCACGTCCAGCGCCGGGCTCTCGCGGATGTCGTCGATGTTTTTCTTGTAGGCGACGCCCACCAGCACGACGCGACTCGCCCGCACCGCTTTGCCCTGCTCGTTGAGCGCGTCCACGACTTTGCCGACCCAGAACTCCGGCATCTCGGCATTCAGCTCGCCGGCGAGCTCGATGAAGCGCGTCTTGTAATTGAGCGTGCGCATCTTCCAGGCGAGGTAATGCGGGTCGAGCGGAATGCAGTGCCCGCCCACGCCCGGGCCCGGCGTGAATTTCATGAACCCGAAAGGCTTCGTGGCCGCCGCCTCGATGACTTCCCAGACGTCCACGCCGAGCTTGTCGCACACGATCGCCATTTCGTTGGCGAGCCCGATGTTGACGCTGCGGAAGGTGTTCTCGAGGATCTTCACCAGCTCGGCCGCCTCGGGCGACGACACCGGCACGAGCGTATCGATGGCTCCCTGATACAGGGCCGTAGCCACCTTCAGACAGGCGGGGGTAATGCCGCCGATCACCTTGGGCGTGTTGCGGGTGTTGAACCGCTCATTGCCGGGATCGACGCGCTCCGGCGAGAACGCCAGGAAGAAATCCTGTCCGACCTTGAGGCCCGTGGACTCGAGGGCCGGGAGCATCAGCTCGCGCGTTGTGCCGGGATACGTCGTCGACTCGAGCACCACCAGCTGCCCCTTGCGGAGCACGCGCTTCACCGACTCGGTGGCCGCGAGCACGTAGCTCACGTCGGGATCTTTGGTCTTGGACAGCGGCGTGGGCACGCTGATCGAAATGACGTCGGGCTCTTTCAGGCGAGTCAGGTCGGCGGTCGCGGAGAATTTCTTGGCCTGCACGGCGTCGCTGACCGTCGCGGCCGGGACATCCAGAATGTGGGAGCGGCCCGCGTTCAGGGAATCGACGACCCGCGAGTTGACGTCCACGCCGAGCACGCGATAGCCGGCGCGCACCAGCTCCATCGCGAGCGGGAGTCCGACATAGCCGAGGCCGACGACGCCGAAGACCGCGGTGCGATCCTTCGCCTTCGCGAGCAGCGTCTCGACCATCGTGGGTGCAGCGGCAGTCGCAGTCATGGTGTCTCCGGAGCGCCGCCGCGCGCGAGCGAGCGGGAGGCGGCCTCTAACACGCGGACGACGCGGACGCCGTCCTCGGCGCTCGCGCGCGGCGCTTCACGGCCTTGCGCGGCGCGAACGAAATGCGCCAACTCGGCCGCCAGGGGCTCCACGGCCGGAATTCGAGGAATGAAGATGTCGCCCTCGCGAATCGCCAGGCTCTCACCGAACGATCCGTACTCGGGCGGGCGATCTACGCCCTTGTCGTAGATCCGCAACTTCTCACGCGGCTCCATGTCGTCAAATACCACCATTTTCTTGGCGCCGACCACCGTCAGCTTCCGTTCTTTGTGGGGATCGAGCCACGACATCTGGACATGCGCAAGCACTCCGCTCGCGAACTCCATCGTCAGAAACACGACGTCCTCGATCGCGGGCTGCAGATAGCTCTTTCCGTGGGCAGCGACGCGGACGGGCTGCTCACCAAGCAAGTAGAGTGCCACTGACACGTCATGCGGCCCAAAGCTCCACAGCGCGTTCTCGTCCTTCCGCACCTGCCCGAGGTTGACCCGCAGACCATATAGATAGAATACCTTGCCCAGCTCGCCTTTCTGCACCATCTCGCGCAGCCGTTCGACGGCGGGATGGTAGACCAGCAGATGGCCGGCCAGTACCGGCACCCCCCGCTCCGCAGCCTGCCGGGCGACCGCTTCGGCGTCCCGCACGCTCAGCGCGAACGGCTTCTCGACCAGGACCGGCTTGCCCGCTTCGATCGCTTGTCGGGCCACTGTAGCATGAGTGGCGGCGGGAGATGCCACGATGACGGCCTCCACAACTCCCAGCAGCGCCGACAGGTCCGCCGTCACCAGCGCCCCGGGATACTGGCGCGCAACGCGCTCGCGGACCTTGGGGTCGGTGTCGCAAACCGCTGTCAGCTCGCCTTCCGCCAAGCCGGCGACCGTGCGGACGTGGTTGCGCCCCCACGCCCCGGCGCCGACTACGCCGATCTTGAGCCGTTTCACCGATAGAATCCACGGATCGCATCGATCACCCGGCCCAGCTGCGTGCGGGTGAGCTCCGGGTAGATCGGCAGCGAAATCGCCTCGCGAGAGGCCTGCTCCGCCTGGGGCAGGCTGCCATCCTTGTAACCGAGGTGCGCAAAACAGGGTTGGCGATGCAGCGGGACCGGATAGTACACGGCGTGCCCGATCCCTTCCTTCTTTAGATGCGCCTGCAGGGCGTCGCGACGCTCGGCGCGCAGCGTGTACTGGTGAAAGATGTGCTCGTTAGCCGGATCCACGACGGGCGTCTTGACCTGCCGCACCTCGGCCAGCGCCGTGGAATAGTAGGCGGCGTGCTCGCGCCGTTTCGCGGACCACTGCGCGAGGTGCGGCAGCTTGGCAAGCAGGACCGCGGCCTGGAGCGTGTCGAGTCGCGAGTTGGTGCCGACTTCGTCGTGGTGGTACTGCTTGGCCCCGCCGTGCAGCCGCAACCTGCGGAGCCGATCCGCGGCCGCGTCGTCGGACGTCACCATCATGCCGCCGTCGCCCCAGGCGCCGAGATTCTTGCTCGGGAAGAACGAATAGCCCGTGACCCATCCCAGCTCGCCCGCCACGCGCCACTCGCCGTCCATCTTGCGGCGAGCGCCAATCGCCTGAGCGGCATCCTCGATGACCTTCACGCCCAAGGGCCGTGCGATTTGCATCAGCTCGAGCATGTCGGCCATCTGTCCGTAGAGATGCACGGGCACGATCGCGCGGGTGCGCGGCGTGATCGCTCGTTTGACCGCGGCGGGATCGATGTTGAACGTATCGGGCTGAATGTCCACGAAGACGGGTGTGGCACCCGCGTTATGAATCGTGCCGGCCGTCGCGAAGAAGGTGAACGGCGTCGTGATCACCTCGTCGTCCGGCTTCAGGTTCAGCACCTTGAGCGGCAACAGCAGTGCGTCGGTGCCGCTCGCGCAGCCGACGCCGTGTTTGGCGTGCGACAGCCGGGCGATCGCGGTCTCGAGCTCCGGCACGGCCGGACCCATGATGAACTGCTGTGTGTCGACGACCTTCATCATCGCGGCGAGCACGTCGTCCTTGATCGAGTTGTACTGCGCGACCAGGTCGAGCATGGGGACCTTCATGACGCGCGCACCTTCGAAGCTGTGGTCTGCCGCAGCGCGCCACCCGACTCTTCGTAGGTGGCCCCGCACACACCGCACGCCACACGCCCTCCCCCCGTGCTCGTCTGCAGTCGCTCGCCGCACTGGCACATCCACCCCACGCGGCGGGCCGGCACGCCGACCATCAGGCCGTACGCGGGCACGTCGGACGTGACCACGGCGCCCGCGCCGATGAACGCGTACTCGCCGAGTGTGACGCCGCAAACGATCGTCGCGTTGGCCCCGATGGAGCTGCCGCGCTTCACGAGCGTGCGCCGGTATTCGTTCTTGCGCGGCACATGGCTGCGCGGGTTCATCACGTTGGTGAACACGCAGGAGGGCCCGCAGAAGACGTCGTCTTCCAGCACGACGCCCTCGTAGATCGAGACGTTGTTCTGGATCTTGACGTTGTTGCCGATTTTCGTCCCGGGCATCACGACGACGTTCTGGCCGAGGTTGCAGCGCTCGCCGATCACGGCGCCGGGCATCACGTGCGAAAAGTGCCAGATCTTTGTGCCGCTGCCGATTACCGCTCCGTCGTCGACATAGCTGGACTCGTGCGCGAAATAGCTTACGGGCCGATGATCTTGCACTCGAGCTCCAGGGTGATGCCGGTCTTCTTGGCGACCGTCTTCCGCACGTGCTCGATCACCTTGAGGACCTCGCTCGCGGTCGCGGTACCCTTGTTGATGATGTAGTTGGCGTGCAGCGTGGAGACCTGCGCGCCCCCGATCGTGAAGCCCTTCAAGCCGCACTCATCGATCAACATCCCCGCGGTTTTGGTACCGCCGGGAGGATTGGTGAAGGTCGAGCCGCAGCACGGTTGATCGAACGGCGTGCCGGCCTTGCGCCAGCGGAGCAGCTTGGACTGCAGGTCCTTCAGCTTGGCGGGCGACTCCTCGCCCAGGCCCAGTTTCGCTTCGAGGACAATGCCCTCGATGTTGCTCGAGCGATACTTGAAGGAGATCTGCTTGCGCGACAACTGTTTGACCTTGCCCTTGGGATCCATCAGCGTCACTTCCGTGACGATCTCGGCGAATTCCGCGCCGTGGCAGCCGGCGTTCATGTAGATGCCGCCGCCCACGGTGCCGGGAATCCCGATGAAGCGCTCGACCCCGACAAACCCCGCTTCGGCCGTGCGACGCGCCAAGATGGGCGTCGGCATTCCGCCCCCGACGATCGCGGTCGCGCCCTTCATCTCGAACCGATCGAGCCCCTTCCCCATGCGGATCACGACACCGGGGAAGCCGCCGTCTTTGACGAGCACGTTCGAGCCAAGCCCGAGGACGACCCAGGGCAGCCCGCGGTCCTGCGCGAGCTCCAGGGCGCGCACCACGTCCTCGCTGTCGGCCGGCATCGCGAGGTAGCGCGCGGGGCCGCCGAGCCGCCAGGTGTTGTAGCGCGCCAGCGGCTCGTTCTCGAGCAGCTTGCCGCGGAATTTTATTTTCGGCGGGGGCGGGGGTGGAGCGACTGCCTTTGCCGCCTTCGCAGACTTCGGGGCCGCTACGCGCTTGCTGTCGCGATCTGCCCGCCGGTCGGTGTCTTTTCGCCGTTCGCTCTTTCGTGCCATTCCTGTAGGCTCCTGACGCTCCCGGTCCGGCTGCGGAGCGCAATGATCGCATCACACGCGGCACTCGCCGCGGACATGGTCGTCGTATACGGCACCCGATGCACCAGCGCGGCGCGCCGGATGGCGTAGTCATCCACCTGCGTGAACTTCCCCAGCGGTGTGTTGATCAGCAGCTGGACTTCGCCGGACACGATCAGATCGATCGCGTTCGGGCGTCCCTCGTGCACCTTCAGCACGCGCTCCGCCGGCACGCCGCGGCCCCGGAGATACCGCTCCGTACCCTCCGTCGCCAGGATGCGGAACCCCAGCTCGTGGAAGCGGCGGGCAATCGGCAGCACCGTCGGTTTGTCGTGGTCATTCACCGTGACGAAGATCGTGCCCTCGAGGGGCAGGCTGCCCTCCGCCGCGATCTGCGCCTTGGCAAACGCCATCCCGAAGCTGTCCGCCAGCCCCATCGCCTCCCCGGTGGACCGCATTTCCGGCCCCAACACGGTATCCACACCGGGCAGCTTCGTGAAGGGGAAGACCGCCTCTTTCACCGCTACCCCGGCGACGGGAAGCTCATCGGGAAGGCCCAAATCGTCCAGTGTCCGCCCCACGATGACCGCCGCTGCAAGCTTTGCGAGGGGGACCCCGGTGGCTTTGCTCACGAACGGCACGGTCCGCGAGGCCCGCGGGTTGACCTCCAGGACGTAGACGACGCCGCCCTTGATGGCGTACTGGACGTTGAGCAGCCCCACGACGCCCAGCGCCTTGGCAAACGCCTGGGTGTGGCGCCGCATCTCGTCCACTTGCCGGTCGCCGATCAGATAGGGCGGCAGGACGCAGGCGGAATCGCCCGAGTGGACCCCGGCATCCTCGATGTGCTGCATCACCCCGCCGATCACGCAGCGCCCCCCCGGGCCGTCGGCGATCGCGTCGACGTCCGCCTCGAACGCATCCTCGAGGAAATGATCGATCAGCACCGGATGTTCCGGCGCAACGCGCGCGGCCTTCACGAAATACTCCCGGAGCGAGCCGTCGTCGTAGACGATTTCCATCGCCCGCCCACCCAGCACGTACGAAGGGCGCACCAACGCCGGGTAGCCGATCCGCTGCGCGACCGCTACTGCCTCCTCGACGGAGCGGGCGATGCCGTTCGGCGGCTGCGTGACGCCAAGCCGGTCGGCGAGCTCTTCGAAGCGCTCGCGGTCCTCGGCGATATCGATCGCGTCGGGCGAGGTCCCCAGGATCGGAACGCCGGCGGCCTCGAGCGGCTTGGTGAGCTGCAGCGGCGTCTGACCGCCGAACTGCACGACGACGCCCTTGGGGCGCTCCCAGCGCGTGATCTCCAGCACGTCCTCGAGAGTGAGCGGCTCGAAGTACAGCTTGTCCGAGATGTCGAAGTCGGTCGACACCGTCTCGGGATTCGAGTTGATCATGATCGTCTTGAACCCGAGCTCACGGAACGCGAGGCCGGCGCGCACGCAACAGTAGTCGAATTCCACACCCTGCCCGATGCGGTTTGGACCGCTGCCGAGGATCACGATCCCCTGCTCACCGAACGGCTCGGACTCGTTCTCTTCGTCGTAAGACGAATAGAGATACGGCGTCGACGATGGAAACTCGCCGGCGCAGGTATCCACCGTCTTGTAGGCCGGATGGATGCCGAGCCGCCAGCGCTGCTCGCGAATCGCCGATTCGGTCGTTTTGCGGAGCGCGGCGAGCTGCCGGTCGGAGAATCCCAGGCGCTTCATGCGCTTGAGCTCCGCGGCGCCTACGACCGGGAGCCCGCCGAACGAGCGCTCCGCCGCGACGAGCTCCTCGAGCTGATAGAGGAACCACGGATCGATGCCCGAGGCTTGCGCGACCTCGTCCACCGTGAGGCCGGCGAGGAACGCGCGCTTGATCTGGAAGATGCGTTCGGGTGTTGCCGTCCGGAGCGCGACCCGCAAGTCCTCGGGTGACGTGCTGGTGAGCCGATCGTCCGCCGGCGTCGCGCCGAGAACCCACCCGGGCCGACCGATCTCGAGTGCGCGCAACCCTTTCTGGAACGCTTCCTTGAACGTGCGGCCGATCGCCATCGCTTCGCCGACCGACTTCATCTGCGTGGTGAGACGAAAGTCCGCTGTGGGGAATTTCTCGAACGCGAAGCGCGGCACCTTCACGACGACATAGTCGAGCACCGGCTCGAACGACGCCGGCGTGGTCTTGGTGATGTCGTTGGGCAGCTCGTCGAGTGTGTAGCCGACGGCGAGCTTCGTGCCGATGCGCGCGATCGGGAAACCGGTCGCCTTGGACGCCAGGGCCGACGATCGCGACACGCGCGGGTTCATCTCGATCACCAGCATTTCGCCGTCGGCCGGGTTGACGGCGAACTGGATGTTGCAGCCGCCCGCCTCGACGCCGATCTCGCGGATGATGGCGATCGCCGCGTCGCGCATCCGCTGGTACTCGCGGTCGGTGAGCGTCATGGCGGGCGCGACGGTGATCGAGTCACCGGTGTGCACGCCCATCGGATCGAGGTTTTCGATCGAGCACACGATCACGACGTTGTCGCGCCGGTCGCGCATCACCTCGAGCTCGAACTCTTTCCAGCCGAGGACGCTGCGCTCGATGAGCGTCGAGTGCACGGGCGACAGCTCGAGCGCCCGCTCGACCATCTCCTCGAACTCGGCACGATTGTAGGCAACCCCGCCGCCCGTGCCGCCGAGCGTGTACGACGGCCGGATGATCGCCGGGTAGCCGACATCACCGACCGCCTCGAGCGCCTGGGCCACGGAGGTGACGGTCCGCCCCGCCGGCGTCGCGAGACCGATGCGCCGCATCGCGGCGCTGAACTCGGCGCGATCCTCAGCCATCTTGATGGCGCGGGCATTGGCGCCGATCAACTCGACCTTGTGCTTCTTCAGCGTCCCGTCGTTGGCGAGCGCCATGGCGACGTTGAGAGCTGTCTGGCCGCCCATCGTGGGCAGCAGCGCGTCCGGTTTCTCACGCTCGATGACCTTGCGCACCCAGTCCGGCGTGACCGGCTCGATGTACGTCCGGTCGGCGAGCTCGGGATCGGTCATGATCGTCGCGGGATTCGAGTTCACCAGGATGACGGTATAGCCCTCCTCTTTGAGGGCCTTCACCGCCTGGGTCCCGGAGTAGTCGAATTCGGCCCCCTGGCCGATGACGATGGGGCCCGAGCCGATCAGGAGGATCCGCGCGAGATCAGTTCTTTTGGGCATCGAGGACGTCTTGCAGGATATCGTCGAGGGTACGGGCGGGTCGCCAACCGGTCGCCGCGCGCAGCTTGGCGGCATCACCCACCAGGTACGGCCGCGCCTCGCGGCGTACCTGGCTGGAATCGACTTCGCGCTTGGGCGCGATATCCAACAGCTGCTCCAGCCGTGTGTGAATCTCGTCGAGCGTGACCGCGCGGCCCGAGGCGATGTTGTACACCTCGCCTGGCGTCCCGCGCTGCAGGAGCAGCGCACACGCGTCGGCCACATCGTCCACATGCAGGAAATCACGCACCGCCGTCAAATCGCCCACGGGCACCGCGGCCCAGCCATTGCGCTTCACCTCGCGCAGCATCCTACACCGTGCCGGAATCCAGAAGCTTTCGTCCTGCCCCGCCCCGGAGGCGGGAAACGACCGTGCGATGATGACCTTCAGCCCACAGCAGCGCGCCGCCTGCTCCACCGCGAGCTCGGCGCCGAGCTTGCTGGCGCTATAGGGAGTGGACGGCTGGACGCGGTCCTCTTCCTTCATCGGTCGCTGCTGCCATGCATAGACATCCGCTGTCGACGCCAACAGGAAGAGCGGCTGTGTCTTCCACGCGGCGGCGGCTCCGGTAAGTGCCGCCGCGAGTTTCCCGGTCCCTTCGGCGTTCACCGACCACGCCAGCGCCGGATCGCGGTCCGCCGCCCGGCTCAATGCGATCGCCGCCAGATGTATCACGGCATCGACCGGCTCGGCAAAACAGGCGCGCACGGAGACGTCGTTCGCGAGGTCGAGTGAGACGTTCGTAAGGTTTGGAGCGCCGGGACTCCCCGAGGCCCCCGGTCCCACCGCCGCGACCACACGATTGCCGTCGGCGAGCAGCCGGCGCACGACACTCTTGCCCACGAAGCCGTTGGCGCCCGTGACGAGTACTTTCACGCCAGCCGCTCCACGTCCGCATCCACCATCATTCTCACCAGTTGGTCGAAGCTCACCTTGGGCATCCATCCCAGGTCCTTCCGGGCCCGGCTCGCATCGGCGAGCAGCGTGTCCACCTCGGCGGGACGCACGAATCGGGGATCGACTTTCACGTATTTCTGCCAGTCGAGACCCACGTGGCTGAACGCCGCGGCACACAAGTCGCGCACAGTGTGCATCGTGCCGGTGCCGACCACGTAGTCGCTCGGCTCGGGCTGCTGCAGCATGCGCCACATCGCGTCGACGTAGTCGCCCGCAAAGCCCCAGTCCCGCCCGGAATCGAGATTGCCGAGGCGCAGCTCGTTGGTTTTCCCGAGCTTGATGCGCGCGACCGCGTCGCTCACTTTGCGCGTCACGAACTCGAGGCCGCGGCGCGGCGACTCGTGGTTGAACAGAATACCGCTGACCGCGTACATGCCGTATGACTCGCGGTAATTCACCGTGATCCAGTGTCCGTAAACTTTTGCGACGCCGTAGGGCGAGCGGGGATAGAACGGCGTCGACTCCCGCTGCGGCGTTTCCACCGCCTTGCCGAACATCTCCGACGAGCTGGCCTGATAGAACCGTGCCTCGGGATGCGCCAGACGGATCGCCTCCAGCAGGCGCGTCACGCCGAGCGCGGTGAACTCTCCCGTGAGGACCGGCTGGTTCCACGACGTCGGGACGAAGCTCTGGGCCGCGAGGTTATAGACCTCGTCGGGCCTGGCATCGCGGATCACGGTCGTCAGCGAATGCTGGTCCAGCAGATCGGCCGCGACGATGTGCACGCGCTCCAGCAGGTGCCCGATGCGCTCATAGGAGTCGTGCGACGTGCGCCGCACCACCCCGATGACCTCGTAGCCCTTCTCGAGCAGCAGCTCGGCGAGGTAAGAGCCGTCCTGGCCGGTGACGCCGGTAACCACCGCCGTCTTGCGCGCGTTACCGGTCCCGCGGGGTTGCCGCTCCCCGGTGTCCCGTTTAGGTTTAGGCCTCTTTGCGGCGCCCTTAGAACTCATTGTCGGATCGAACTATGGCTCGAGTGTGTGAGATTTGTGGCAAGCGTCCCATCACGGGACACAACATCAGCCACGCGAACAACAAGACGCCCCGGCGCTGGTATCCAAACCTCCAGCGCGTGCGGGTCGTCGTAAACGGCGTCGTGCGCCGGATTCGCGTCTGCGCGCAGTGTATCAAATCGAATAGAGTCGCCAAGGCGTCCTAGGGGCGCGCTGCTCAAGAAAAAAGGGACCCTTCCGGGTCCCTTTTGCATTTCCACTCGCAGCCCGGTCACTCAGCCAACAACTCGATGCGGGCGACGTCGGCGCCGTCGCCGACGCGATGGCCGAGCTTCACGATCCGCGTGTAGCCGCCCGGCCGCGCCGCAAACCGCTTGCCAATCTCGGCGAACAGCTTGGTCGTGACCGCCTTGTCCTTGATCCGGCGCTCCACCAGACGGCGCGCGTGTAGATCGCCGCGGCGCGCGAGCGTAATGAGCCGCTCCGCAAAGGGGCGCAGCTCCTTCGCCTTCGCCTCGGTGGTCTGAATGCCGCCGTGCTGAAAGAGGCTGGTCGCCATGTTATTCAGCGTCGCCTTCTTGTGGCTCGAGGTGCGCGAAAGCTGGCGGCCCTTGGCGCGGTGACGCATTACTCTTCCTCGGTCCCCGTGAGCTGCGCCTGCGGCGCGCTGCCCGGATCTACGATGCGAATCTCGCCGCCCGGCATCTCCTCGAGCTGCATCCCGAAGTTCAAGCCCTCACGACGCAGCAATTCCGCGATTTCACCGAGTGCCTTCTCGCCGACGTTCTTGACCTTCAGGAGATCGTCTTCCTTGTAGCGGACGAGATCGCCCAGCGTCCGGATGTTCGAGTTCTTGAGCGAGTTCACCGACCGCACCGACAAACCGGCGTCGTCGATGGCGCGGCTCAGCACGTCACGCAGCCGCCCGCCTTCGGATCCACCGTTGCCCGCCCCGCCCGGTTCCCCCGGGACGATCGGCACCTTGCCGAAGTCGACGAAGAACCGGAAGTGCTCCTGCGCGAGCGCCGCGGCATACGCCACCGCGTCCTCGGGCGAAATCGTACCGTTGGTCTCGACGGTGAGCGTGAGCCGGTCGTAGTCCGTGCGCTGGCCGACGCGCGTCTCCGCCACGGTGAAATTCGCCCGGCGCACGGGGTTGTAGATCGAGTCCACGCGCACAACGTCGACCGCGAGTGTCCGGTCCACCGGATGCTGCTCGGCCTCGACGTAGCCGCGGCCCTTGTTCACGTACAGCTCGCCCGCGATGTCGCGGTCGTCCTGAACGGTAAAGAGCAGCTGCTCGGGGTTCTGAATCGTCACCGCGCCGTGCGCCTCGAGATCGCGCGCATAGACCGGACCGGCCTTCTCCACTTTGAAGCGGAGGACCGCCTCATCCACGTCCGGCGCGAGCACCAGCGTCAGCTGCTTGAGGCGCTGAATGATCTGATGGACGTCTTCGACGACACCGGGGATGGTCTGGTGCTCGTGCACCACGCCGTCGATGCGGAACGCCCAGACCGCTGCGCCGCGTAGCGACGAGAGCAGGAGGCGGCGGAGCGAATTGCCCAATGTGTAGCCGTAGCCCCGCTCCAACGGCTGGAGCCGGAACTCGGCGGAATTCGGGTTGTCCTCGCGCTTGGTCATCTCGACCAGATGCGGCCGGACCAACCCCGTCAAATCAAGAGTCGTAATCACTTGGAATAGAGCTCGACGATTAACTGTTCTTGTGCCGCGAGCGGGATGGCGTCGCGGGTTGGCCGCTCGGTCATCTTGCCCAGCACTTTGTCAGTGTCCACCTGGATCCACGAAACCGGTTGCCCACGCCCGAACTGCTCGAGCGCGACCTTCACCTGCACGAGCTCGCGGCTCGCATCGGCGACCCGCACCTCTTCGCCGAGACGCACGCGATAGGACGGAATGTCCAGCACGCGTCCGTTGACGAGGATATGCCGATGCCGCACCAGCTGGCGGGCCTGCTTGCGCGACGTCGCGAAACCCATCCGATACACGAGATTGTCGAGCCGGCTCTCGAGGGCCACGAGCAGGGCTTCGCCCGTCACACCCGGCTCCTTGATCGCCCGCTCGAAAAGGTTGCGGAATTGGCGTTCCGACAGGCCATAAATCCGCTTCACTTTCTGTTTTTCGCGCAGCTGCTTCGCGTACTCCGACGCCTTGCGGCGCCGTCCGGTCGACTGACCGTGTTGCCCGGGCGCGTAGGCACGGCGCTCGACGGCGCATTTCTCCGTCAGACACCGCGTGCCCTTCAGAAAAAGCTTGGTGCCTTCGCGCCGGCACAATCTGCAAACGGGTCCCGTATAACGCGCCATGTTAGACCCGCCGCTTCTTGGGCGGCCGGCACCCGTTGTGCGGAATCGGCGTCACGTCGCGGATCGAGCGGATCTGCAGTCCGGCACTCGCGAGCGCCTGAATGGCCGACTCGCGGCCGGAGCCGGGACCCTGCACGCGGACGTGCACGCGCTTCACGCCCAGGTTCAACGCCTCACGCGCCGCCTGCTCGGCCGCGACGGTGGCGGCGAAGGGCGTCGACTTCTTGGAGCCCTTGAACCCGGCCTTGCCGGACGAGCCCCAGGTGATCGCGTTGCCCTGCAGATCCGTGATCGTGATGAGCGTGTTGTTGAACGTCGCGGTCACGTGCGCGATGCCCTCGGCCTCGACGATCTTCTTGGTGCGCTTGGCGCCACCGGCCACACGCGCTGCTGCGGGTTTGGCGTCCGGCTTTGCCTCCGGCTTTGCTTCCGGCTTCGCGTCTGGTTTTGCGTCGGCCATGTGCCTCTACTTTTTCAGCACGGGCTTCTTCTTGCCCGCGATGGCGCGCCGTGGTCCCTTCTTGGTGCGCGCGTTGGTGTGCGTGCGCTGGCCGCGCACCGGCAGATTCTTGCGATGACGACCGCCCCGGTACGTGCCGATGTCCATCAAGCGCTTGATGTTCATCGCGATTTCCGTCCGGAGCGCGCCTTCGACCTTGTAATCCCGTTCGATCACCTGGCGCAGCCGTGCGACTTCGGCGTCCCGCAAATCGCGCACGCGCGCGTCCGGGCTGATGCCCGTCTCCGCGAGGATGCGAACCGAGTTGCTGGGACCGATACCGAAGATGTACGGAAGTGCGTACTGGATTTTTTTATCGCGCGGCAAATCCACGCCTGCAATACGAGCCATGCCTCTCCTTAACCCTGCCGCTGTTTATGCTTGGGGTTGCGCTTGCAGATCACGCGAATCACGCCCCGCCGCGTCACGACTTTGCAGTGCTCGCAGATGGGGCGCACGCTCGAACGTACCTTCAACAGGCTGCTCCGGAAAAGTGAAAATGTTCTGGCTGAGCCGTGAAGAATAGACGGGGTGTGGATTTCACGCAAGGGGCCATGCTACAATCGATTACGGGGCGCTGCGTAGCTCCACGAGACGCCACTCGCGGTCCAATAACCGATACCCGAGAAACAGGGTCTCATGACGCAATTCCGTCGTTCCGGCGACCACATAGCGGCGGGTTAACTCCACAAAGCCCTTCCCCGGCTCCACCTCGCGGATCGCCGTCACGTCGAGCCCTCGCTCCTCGGCGGGCCGAAAGTACCGGCGCAACAGCTCGATCGCCTGCGGCCGCCCCAGCGGGGACGACGGATCTGCGCCTGGAATCTGCAGGATCAGCGTCGAGCTTCGCCCCACCAGGCCCTGTGCGTCATGGGCGGACCATGCGGCTTTGGCCCGGGCCGCCGCATCGGACAGCGTTGCCTGAGCGGCGACCTGAACCGGCAGCGCGACCATGCAGAGCGACAGCCATAGCCGTGAAGTGTGCATAGGGCTGGGTGATACCCTCAATCGAGCGCTTCGACCAAACGGCGGTAGGCGGCGACCGGATCGCGCGCCGCCGTAATCGGCCGTCCGACCACGAGATGGGTCGCGCCGCGGTGCACGGCTTCTGCCGGTTCGATCGTGCGCACCTGATCGCCGGCGGGGTCGCCGGGCGCGCGAACGCCCGGGACCACGATCACTGGCTCGGGGCCGAGTGCTTCCCGCAACAGGCCAAGCTCCCGGCCCGATGCGACGACGCCGCGCAATCCCGCCTGTAGCGCCGCGCGCGCCAGACGCTCCGCTTCAAATCCGACATCGGGAACGCCGCGTCCCAAAATGCCCTCGAGCTCGGCGCCATCATGCGAGGTCAGCACCGTCACACCAACGACCGCGAGGTCCTGCCCGGCCGCCGTGGCGGCAGCCGTCAGCATGGCGCGACCCCCGAGACAGTGGACCGTGGTCATCGACACGCCAAGCTCGCGCGCCGCACTCACGGCACTCGCCACAATGTGGGGAATGTCGTGCCACTTGAGATCGAGAAACACGCGAATGCCGCGCGCCGTGAATTCTCTGACGAGCGATGGCCCTTCGCGGTTGAACAGCACCGGGCCGACTTTGGCCCATCGCAGACCCGGCAGCCGCGCGGCGAGCGCCAGCGCCTCGCTCCCGCTCGGCAAATCGAAGGCGACGATCAGCTCAGCCACGGTTCAGCTCGCGGGCGATGCGCACGGGTACGCGCGGATCAGCGAGCGCGGCGGTGCCGATGGCCACGAGCGCTGCGCCCGCGGCCAAATACTCGCGCGCATCGGCGACATTGCGGACACCGCCCACGCCGATGACGGGCATGTCGACGCGCTCGCGTACGCGGCGCGTGGCGAGCACACCGATGGGCAGCAACGCGGGACCGCTCAGCCCGCCGCTGCCGTTGCCGAGTCGCTTGTCCAGTAATCCCGGCATCGTGTTCACGAGGCTGACCGCCTCCGCACCTTCATCGCGCGCGACGCGCGCCATTGCCGGGATGTCGGGCAGCACCGGTGACAATTTAACCGTGAGCGGCCGCGTTGAAACGCGCCGGCAGGCGCGCACCAGCTCGGCCAGGCTGCCGGGCTCCGCGCCGAACTCGAGGCCGCCCGCCTTCGTGTTGGGACAGGAGGCGTTGACCTCGAAGGCGGTGATCGCCTCGAGCGGGGTAAGCCGTTCGATCACCCGGACGTAGTCGGTGACCGTCGCGCCGGCCACGTTGACGATGATCCGCGCGCGCCGCAGCCGCTGCGACAGCCAGGGCAGCTCGTGTTCGGCGACGCGCTCCACACCCGGATTCGCAAGCCCCACGGCGTTCAGCATGCCGCCGCGAAACTCGGCGACCCGCAGCGCCGGGTGGCCCTGGCGAGGCTCTGGCGTCACCGCCTTCGTGACGATACCGCCGAGCAGATCGAGGTCGATGACATCATCGAGCTCGCGGCCAAAGCCGGCAGTGCCGGCGGCAAGGAGAATCGGATTTTGGAAGCTGGTCCCGAAGAGGTCGATGGCGCTCACTTGGGCCTGTCGAGGCGCGGACCGCGTGGGCCCGGTACTGGAGCATCGAACCGTACGCCGGCGGAGACGGGGTTGCCCCGCGTGCCACCTCCCTGCACGCCCAGCTCGCGCGCCAGCGAATCCTCCGCCGCTGCGTACGCGACGCTCGGTTCGCCGTGGAATGCACGCGTATAGGGCGATCCCGCATAGCGCGAGTCGAGGACGGCAACGAGCGAATCGCGGCGTTCGGGCAGCACATCGAAGGCGGCGATCAGCGCTTTGGGGGCGTAGAGCGACGTCGAGTCAGCCGCCACCGCATCCAGAAAGAGCTGACCGGCGAGCGCTGGCGCCTGCAACGAGTCGCGCGCGATCTCGGCGGCGCGGAAGCGCGCGGCGGGTGTCCCCGCGGCACCCATCACAACTGTGAGCAGATCGAGTACGCGACTGGCTTCCTCGGTGCCACTCACGGTGCGCGGCAGTCGCTCGAGCGCACTCGCGATCGGCGTCAGATCGGCGCGCTGCGTGGCTCGCGCCACCCGCAGCTGCTGCTCGCTCACCAGTGCCCGTCCTGCAGCGCCCAGTTCGCGCGAGCTCTGGAAGTGTGTGGTGGCCGCGCGGTGGTCCAACCGCAAGGCGGCCGCCCGGCCGGCGATGAATTGAGCACGCGAGCGCCGGTCGGGATCTTTCGAGGTGAGCGGCGCGGCCAGCACGGCCTCCGCATGGACCGGGTCACCCCCGGCCAGCGCGCATTCTGCGTCGGCCAGATCGATCCGTTCGCGCCGCGTCGCATCCTGCACAGTGGCGCGCGCTTGTGCGATCGGGTCGGCCGCGTCCCGGCACGCGCCCGAATAGGCGAGCCCTTCCGCGCGCAGCACGACGGCATCGTCGGTCCGCCATGACTTGGTCTTCGCGGCCGCCTGTGCCCATTGTGCCCGTGCCTCGGATGGCTGGCCATGCTGTTCGAGCTGCCGGGCGTCACTGGCATGACGCTTGGCGCTCCACATGGCGTTGTTGTACGTGCATCCGCTGGCCACGACCCCGGCGAGCTGGGTGAGCGCGATCCAGCGCAGCCGCGGCGTCATCGTGCCTGGCCGCTCCCCCCGCCTCCCGTGCCGGCGATCTTTCGCTCGAACTCGAGCAGGTAGGCGACGATCCCGTCCGCGATTGCCAGGGCGATCTTGCGTTGGCCCTGCGCCGACCCGAGGAACGTGCCGTCCTTCTGGTTTGTAGCGAATCCCGTTTCGACCAGGATCGACGGTCGGCGGGCCGCCGCGAGGACGAGGAACGGACCCTGCTGCACGCCGCGGTCCTCGCCGGGATGGACCGCCGCCACCTTCCCCTGCACCAGCTCAGCGAGTCGCGCCGACTCCCGGAGGTATTCGTTGAGCTGCAAGTCGTTCAAGATGAATCCCACTGGTCCCCCGCTGCCGGCGGAAGACGTCTCGAACCGGAGCGCATCGTTTTCCATCTGTGCCACGCGCTTCTGATCTTCGGTCTTCGCATCAGACACGAAGTAGGTCTCCACACCATTCACTTGTTTCTGCCGCCGGCCCGCGGGCATGGCATTCACGTGTATGCTCACGAAGAGGTCGCAGTCGGCCCGGCAGAACAAGGGGCGGCTCGCCAGATCGATGAGTGTGTCGGTGGCACGCGTGAGCACGACATTCAAGCCGCGTCGCACCAGCTCGGCGCGCAGCAGTTGGCCGATGCCGAGAGTGATGTCCTTCTCCGTGATGCCGTGCGGCAGCGTGAGGCCGGGGTTCCCGGGATCCACACCGCCATGACCGGGGTCGACGACGATCGTATGGGGAAGCCGCAGTCCGGTGGTCGAATTCGGCGCGGCCGCAATGATAACCGGAACGGGCGGCACCGGTCGCTCATCAAGTCGGGCCAGCCTCGGATCCCAGCGATACCGGCTCGCCAACAGGCGCGGCACGTAGTCGGCCAGCCAGTGCAACGGCAGGAACAGCGTGTCGCGCGCAACGTACGGCGCACCAACCATCGGATAGGCCGCACCGTCGTACCGAACGAACGGCGATCCGACATCAAAATCGAATGTGCTCCCGCCCAGCGAGACATGCGCCGCCGAGCCGTCGAGCGACACGGTGAGTCCGAGCGGCTGCGCGAGCAGCACGGCCGCCACCGCCGCGGTACCGGACTCGTTGGTGACCGGGATGCTGGCCTGACCGCGCGACGTCGCGATCAGGACCTGCTGCGGAATCAAGGCGGCCAGGAGCAGAAAGAAGATCATGACCGTCTGCCCTTCACAACGCGTGCCATCTCGCGCTCGGCGACCCGGCGCTTCAGGTCCTCGCGCTTGTCATGCGCTTTCTTCGCTTTCGCCAGCGCGATCGCGACCTTGGCCAGACCGTCCTTGAAGTAGATCTCGAGCGGGACGACCGTGAGACCCTTCTGCGTCGTGGCGCCGAGGAGTTTGCGGATTTCGCGCTTGTGGAGAAGCAGTTTGCGGGAACGAGCCGGGGGCGGATTGTTGTAGCTGCCGGGTCCGTAGTGCGAAATCGTCATCCCTTCCAGCCAGACTTCGCCGTTGCGAACGTGCGCGTACGCTTCGTTCAAGCTCGCTTTGCGATCGCGCAGCGACTTTACCTCGGTCCCTGTAAGCACGAGTCCCGCCTCCCACGTCTCCAGGAGATGGTAATCGTGCCGGGCTTTAGGGTTCCTGGCGATGGAAATTTTTTCCACGCTGTCGTCGGCAAGATACGCATTGACTTGGGGTTATACAACGATCTAGATTGCCGTTCCTCAAAAAAAGCCTCGCCGAAGTGGTGGAACTGGTAGACGCGCTGGCTTCAGGAGCCAGTGGGCGCAAGCCCGTGGGGGTTCGAGTCCCCCCTTCGGCACTTAATACCTCGGAACTGTGTCGTCTACCTCTCGAGACCAAGCGTCGATCCCGCCAGCTAAGCTGCGCACACTCGAGAATCCCGCTCCTTTGAGAATCTCGCGCGCCTTGAGCGAGCGCGGACCGTGATGACACAGCGTGACGATATCACCATGGCCGGAGAGCTCAGCCAAACGCCCCGGCAATTCTCGCAACGGAATCAGACGCGCGCCCGCGATGTGCGCGATCTCCGCTTCACGCGGCTCACGCACGTCCACGAGAACGAGATCAGGCCTCCGCGCACGCTCGCGCTCCAGCTCCAGGGCAGTGATCTCGTCCCCAGCCCCCAATCCCGAGCCCCCAGCCCCACAAAACGCCTCGTAATCGATCAACTCCGTCACTGTGGGATGCTCACCGCACACCGGGCAGTCGGGATCTTTTTGCAGCGCGAGCTCGCGGAACTGCATGCGCCGGCCGTCGAACAACACGAGGCGGCCGATCAACGACTCGCCAAACCCGACGATCAGCTTGATCGCTTCCAGTGCCTGCAGCGACCCGATGATTCCCGGCAGCACGCCAAGCACGCCGCCATCGGCGCACGAGGGCACGAGATCGGGTGGCGGTGGTTCCGCGTAAAGACACCGGTAGCAGGGTCCCTCTTTCGCGTAAAACACCGAGACCTGTCCGTCGAACCGGAAAACCGAACCGTACACGTCGGGTTTGCCGAGCAAGACACACGCGTCATTGACGAGATAGCGAGTGGGAAAATTGTCGGAGCCGTCGACGACGATGTCGAACTCCCGGAGGATCTGGAGGGCGTTGCCGGACGTCAGCCTCTCGCCGAATGTTTCGACCTGCACGTGCGGATTGACGTCGCGCAGACGCGCGCGCGCGGAGTCGATCTTGGGCGTGCCGATCGCGGCGGTCCCGTGGAGGATTTGGCGCTGCAGGTTGCTACGATCGACGAGATCGAAATCGACGAGCCCGAGCGTCCCGACACCGGCGGCGGCGAGGTACAACGCCGCCGGAGATCCCAGTCCCCCCGCGCCGATGAGCGCGACACGCGCACCCTGGAGTTTCGCCTGGCCATCGAGACCTACATCAGGAAGCGTGAGGTGCCGGGAGTACCGCAGCAGCTCCTCATGCGACAGCGGCGTCAATTTCCGGCCGCTACCCCGGCGATTTGATAGACCTGTGGCTCGGCATGCAGCAGATCGGCGAGGTTGACGCCGGCGAGCACTTCGTCGATGCGCCGCTGGAGGAGGCGCCAGACGGGACGAATGCTGCAGGCGGTCGCCGGATCGCAGCGCTCTTCGTCCACTCGGTGCACGTCGCAGTTCACCTCGAACGTCACGTGTTCGGATGCCTCGATGACGTCCTTCACACTCACGGCCCGAGGCTCGCGCGCCAGCATGTAGCCGCCGCGGGCGCCTCGGACTGACTCGACCAGGCCGGCCCGGCGGAGCCGCAGCAGGATCTGTTCGACGTAGTCGTGGGGGAGACGTTCCTGTTCGGACAGCTCGCGGGCGGCGACAGGACCCTCGCCCGCATGCCTGGCCAGATGGATCGAAACGATTAAACCGTATTCCGCCCAGGTCGTAACGCGCATGGGGGGAATATGCGACAGACGTTATCGGGATTCAATGGCTCGCTTGATGCTCGAGCCGGGGGCTCAGACTGGCAGCCACCTGTACGATGAACGCATTGCGGTTGTTCGGATTATTACGCTGCATCCACAGGACACGCGCGTTGACGTTCGTCATCAGGGTCCGGCCACTGAAGATGTCGGCGCCGAGCCCGCCGTGTGCACCCTGGGCGACGCCGCGATCATTTCCGATCTGCGGGAAGCCCGCGAGCAAGACCCCGAGCTCGGCGTAAAAGCGTCCCCAAGCGGGATGCAGCGAAGGCTCATATCCCGGGGCGAACAGGATCGCGTACGGAGCACAATTCCCCGTGCAGCCCGTCTTCACGCGCAACGGCGCGTAATCGATCTGCAGACCCAGCGACCCACCCTTCTTTTGCTCGCGGCGGAAGCGGACGCCAAAGGTCGGGCCCCGCCCCTCCAGCGCTCCACTGAGCGGTGCCAGCACGCCGACTGCCGGTCCGAGCGTGCCGTTCAGCAACTGCGTCTTCTTGTTCGGGCTCCCGAACGCGAACGACACGTTGGCGCGCCCTTCGAGCGCTTTGATGGCGCTGTTCGGAACCTGAAAGAATCGTCCCTCGACGAGGGCCGTGGCCTGCCTGCCGAGATCTACGCGCACGCCGAGACCAAAGCCCAATCCCAGCTCATTGGTCGTCTGGGCGGACATGTTGCAGCCCCCCAACAATGGGAACTGGAGCAGCGGATCCTGGTCGAGCACCCGCGCCAACCCAACGGCGCTCGACGCGAATGGCGCGATGCCTTTCGCACCGATGGGATAGTAGTTCGACTCGAACCCGACAAACGTCAGCTGACGAACGCAGTTGCTGCTCGAGAGATTGCCGTAGCGGGAGATCCCGGCGCCGATCTCGCCGTCGTCGCCGGAGAGAAAGGCGAGAGTGCCGCCGAACGACGTGAAGGATTGGCTGCCGCCGGCACCGTCTTCGATCGAGATGGATGAGACCGTGGGACCGATGCGGGCGCGGCGCTGCGCCGCGGCGTTGCCGGCAACTGCGAGCGCGATGACGACCATCGTCAGGGTACGCATGAAGGAAATTTCTACCCATTCGCGCTCGCGGGTGCCGTGACTACGGTCACTTCATGAGTAGACCGACCACGATGCCGGCTGCATTCATGCGAATCAGCCAGGCCCAGCAGGTCGCCATCTGTAACGACTTCGCTTTGACGTACCAGACGCTGCTGCCGAGCATGGCGAGACAAATCGGAAGCCACAGCACCGTCGCGAATTCCATTCCCGCGAAGACGCCTCCGCCCTGAACCCACAGCGCGCCGCGAAAGCGGGCGTAGAGCCAGGCGAGCAGCACGCCGAACACCAGCGCCAGTATCGCCGACTTCGCCATCGCGGGACCCATGAAGCGCTTCATCTCCTCGGGCGTCATCTGCTGAGCGAACGCTTCCATCCCGGTGGTGAACACCTTGCTCCACAGGACCCAGTCGACCAGGTACGCGACGACGCCCGCGATCAGACCGGCAACGATCCAGCTGTTCATAGGTGCGTCTCCGATATGAGAGTTATTTGCGCTCGCCCGGCACGCCCAGCTCCGTCATCGCCCGCAAATCCAGGACCTCGTCGAGCTCCTTTCCTTTCAGGATTCCTTTCTCCATCACCAGCTGCCGTACGGTGACGTTCTTCGCGACAGCTTCCTTCGCCAGTTTCGCGGCCTCCGCATACCCGATCTTGGGCGCGAGGGCGGTGACGAGCGCCGGACTGCGCTCGAGCCAATGCGCCGCCTGGGTCGGGTCGGCTTCGATCCCCTCGACGCAGCGCTCCGACAGCACGCGCGTCGCGTTGGTGAGAATGGTCATCGAGAACAACAGATTGTGTGCGATGACCGGCATCATCACGTTGAGCTCGAGCTGTCCCGCCTCCGCGGCCGCGGTCACGGTCACGTCGTTCCCGATCACCTGGAAGCAGACCTGATTCACCATTTCGGGGATGGACGGATTCACTTTCCCGGGCATGATGCTGGAGCCCGGCTGCACCGCCGGCAGGACGATCTCGGCGAGACCGGTGCGCGGTCCGGACGCCAACAGCCGCAGGTCGCTCGAGATCTTGCCGAGATCGGCGGCGTAGGTGCGCACGGCACCGGAGAAGGCCGTCGCGTCGCCCATCGACTGCATCAGCTGCACGCGATCCTTCCCCTCGCGCAGCTCGAGTCTCGTCATTGCGCGCAGGTGCTTGATCATCAACGCCGGATATTGCGGCTCGGCGTTGAGTCCGGTGCCCACGGCCGTTCCGCCGATCCCCAGGTCGCGCAGGTCGTCCGCCGTGCGCGCGATTCGGTCGCGGTTGCGCTCAACCGTGTGTCCGTACGCCGCAAATTCCTGGCCGAGCCGGATCGGCGTGGCATCCTGCAAGTGCGTGCGCCCCGACTTCACGATCCCGTCGAATGCCTTGCCCTTGCCCGCGAACGCGCGCGCGAGGCGTGTGAGCGACTCGATCAACGCGGCCAGTTGCATCAAGGCGCCGAGGCGGATCGCCGTGGGGATCACGTCGTTCGTCGATTGCGCCATGTTGACGTGATCGTTCGGATGCACCGGCTTGTATTCGCCGCGCTTCCCGCCCAGCAGCTCGTTGGCGCGATTCGCGAGCACCTCGTTGCAATTCATGTTGTGTGAGGTGCCGGCCCCCGCCTGGTACGGATCGACGACGAACTGCTCGCGATGCCCGCCGGCGAGCACCTCGTCCGCGGCCTTGACGATGGCGTCCGCGAGTTTGGCGTCCAGGCGGCCAGTTTCCTTGTGCGTCAGGGCGGCGGCTTTCTTGATCAGGATGACGGCGTCGACGAAGGCGGTGAGGGGTCGGAGGTTGGAGATCGGGAAGTTCTGCCGCGCGCGTTCAGTCTGGATGCCCCACAGCGCCTCCGCGGGCACGGGCATCTCGCCCAGCGGATCACGCTCGATGCGCGTCTGATTCATTTGATTCACCGCCGTCACCATCCCGTTAGTCTCGAGCCAAGAATCGCCCATGGAATCGGTCCTCGCTAGCGCCGCCGGAACCAACCGACGGTAAACAGCTCTTTCGCCGCCCTCGCCCCGTGCGTCCGCACCAGCAGGTACATGCCCAGAACCGTCAGCACGATCGTCGTGTAGAACCGCCACTCCAACAGCATCATCACTTGATGCCCCGGGCCGAAATCGCCGGCGAACCCCGAGAGAAACGCGACCTCGATGCCGCCACCGCCCGACGGCAACGGCACGACGAGCGGCGCATGCAGGAGAGCGAGCGAGCCAAAGAACATCACGCTGAACGGTGGTGCGCCCGGGTGACCCCAGCCGAGCGCCGGCAATATCAGCGCGCGCGCGGCAAGACTAATGACCGTGAGCAGCGCGCCCACGAACAACACCCACCACGGCGCCCGCCGGACGTGCGCCAACGCGACGCGCCATTGCCGCCGCACCCGATGCCGGATCGCACCAGGCCGCACCAGCCGCTGTAGCGCCCAGATGACGATCAGCACCACGAGGACGATGAGCTCGATGCCCAGCAGGTCGCGGGCCAGACTGTGAGACAGGAACCGGTCCGCCGCCTGACTCCAGTCGGGGACGTAGTAGGCGGCGAGCGCGAGCGCGACGATGCCGAACACCGGCCACTCGGCCGCGACTTCCACGCCGAGCGCCACGAGCGCGGTGACCACGCGCAGCCCGGACCACGTCATGCCGAGGAAGCGCGCGGGCTCTCCGCCCAGTCGGTTCGGAGTGAAGGTCGACGCGGCCTCGCCGTACAGGTTCAAGCGCAGCGCATCACGAAACTCGAGTCGGCCACCTGCTGCCCAACTGGCGAGCTGAATGCGCCACGCCCGCGCGACGCAGTCTACGGCCAGCAGCAGAATGGCGAGAGCGTGATTCAATCGGAGCAATCGCCGAGCGGATAGAGGAACCCGCAATTCCCACACGGGTTCTTGCAGCCCCAGGGCTTCGGCTGAACCTCGGCGCCGCACCGCAGGCACCGCGGCCGCGGCTTAGCCGATCCGGGAGACGCGGGTGAGGAAGGGATTGGTTTGGCGCTCCCGTCCGATGGTCGTTTCGGGTCCATGTCCACTGTAGAGGATGGTATCATCGGGGAGCGGGAGCAACTCGCGCTCGATACTCGCGATTAGGGTCTCGAAATCAGCACCGGGCAGGTCGGTCCGGCCAATCGATCCGGCGAACAGGACGTCACCGCTGAACGCGACTCCCGGCCCGACCAGGCATACGCTTCCCGGCGAGTGACCGGGCGCATGCCGGACCTCGAAGCTCAAACCACCGGCCGTCACCCGCGTGCCGTGCGCCAAGTTCTGATCGGGGGCAGGCAGCGGTTCCGGCGGCTCGAGCCCAAACCACGCGGCCTGGTCCGGCACCGCGTCATAAAGAGGCCGGTCGGCGGGATGGAGCCAAACGGGAGCGCCCGTCTCCGCCGCGATCCTCGCCACGCCGAGGACATGGTCGATGTGCGCATGCGTCAGCCAAATGGCGACCGGCTTCGCGCCCGTTTCCTCGACCTTGTGCAGGATCAACCCGGCCTCTTCGCCGGGATCCACGATGGCGCACTCGTCGGCCCGTTCATCGACGACGAGATAGCAGTTCTCGGCGAACATGCCGTTGGGAATCGGAACGATCTTCACTTCGTGCCTTTGCCGTCGCCCTGCTGCTCGCGCAGCGCCGTGAGGTACTTCTCGACCGCGATCGCCGCGGTCGTCGCGTCGCCCACCGCCGTCGTGATCTGCCGGGTGACCTGGCTGCGCACGTCGCCCGCGGCGAACAGTCCTGCCATCGACGTCATCATGCGATTGTCGGTGATGAGATAGCCGCCGGCATCGTGGTCCACGTGGCCTTCGACCAGCTGGGTATTGGGCTTGAACCCTGCGAAGATGAACACTCCGCCGACGTCCAGATTCGAGCGTGCACCAGTCGCGTTGTCCTCGAGCACCGCATGGGTGACGCCCTTCACGTTCCCGACGATCTCGGGCACGACGGTGTTGCGAATGACCTCGATCTTGGCGTTCGCAAAAGCGCGCTCCTGCAGCAGCTTGGAGGCGCGGAATTCGTCGCGGCGGTGTACCAGGTGCACCTTGCTCGCGTAGCGCGTGAGGTAGTCGGCTTCCTCGACCGCGGCGTCGCCGCCCCCGACGACGGCGAGGCGCTCACCCTTGAAGAACGCGCCGTCGCACACCGCGCAATACGAGACGCCCTTTCCCGCATACTCTCGTTCGCCCGGCACGCCGAGCTTGATGGGTGTTCCGCCGGCGGTGAGGATCACCGCCTGGCTGCGGTAGGTGTCGCCTCGGGCGGTCTGCACGTCGAACCAGCCGTCGGCGTCCCTGCCGATCCGCTCGACCGTATCGGTCACGATCTCGGCCCCGAACTTCTTGGCGTGCTCGGTCATCTTCTGCGCCAGCTCCCAGCCCTTGATGCTCTCGAAGCCGATGTAGTCTTCGATGAGATCGGTATTGAGCAGCTCTCCACCCGGCGCGCCGCGCTCGATCGTGACCGCGTTCAGCATACCGCGGTGCGCGTACAGCGCGGCACACAGCCCCGCCGGGCCTGCGCCCACGATGACCACGTCGTAGATGAGTGCGGTACGGTTCGTCATGCGTCCCGGAATTCCAGTCGCGGGGGGTCACCCTCCCCCGAAAGGGCGCGCGCCAGATGCGCACGAAACGTTACGGTTTCGAATTCAATGTCGGATCGCTGCGGCCCGGCCAGTTTCTCCAGCGCCGCCGCTCCAACGACGACGGTGCCGTGACGGTTCCCGCGGGCCTGATGCAGCAGCGCTGCGGCGGCTTGAATGAGACCCTGCCACACGCGTGCCTCCTCTTCCTTAATAATAGAACGCCAGACTGTTTCCAACGCTTCGTGAGCCAACCAATACTCCCCAGAATTGAATAGCTCACGGGCGTGCTCTAGGTACCGGCGGCGGTCCTCTGGATTCACGTGCGTCGTGCGTCGTGCGTGGTGCGTGGACCCAGTTGCAGCAGGTTCAGCGCCCCATGACAACTGGATATCGTCCCGATAAGAATCTCGGCCGGGGCGCTGTCCGCACCCGCTTCCTCGACCAATCTGTCACCGGCGCGCACGGCATCTGCGGCGAACATGCCGACGCCAAAAACCTGATGCTTGCATACGAACAATGCCGGCCCGGTCAGCGGCCGGCCCGAGGCACGCAACCGCGCCGCCAGCTCGCGCACCGAATCCGCCATCTCCCAAGTGCGCGGGGCGCCGATGGCCGGACACAACGCCGGCTCGATGCAATGCGTTGGACAGATCCAGTCCGCCCAGGAGACGTAGCGGGTGTGATCCGCTCTGCTCGGTCGGTCGTACGGCGTCGGGAAGTCTCCGGGGACCGGTTCGACCGAAACGGCGCGGTTCGGCCAGCGAGTGCGCGCGCGCCGCAGAACCCATTCGAACATCAGGTGCGGCATGTGGGGGGAGGGGACAATCTGATCGTCGGTCGGACGGTCGGACGGTCGGACGGTCAAAAACCCTTCAAAGAAATCCGCCCAATCTGAGACCACAAACGTGCGATCAGGAGCCGCTCCAAGCTCGCGTCTCGCCTGGCACTCCGGATTCCGATCCACCACCAGCACGGTGCGATAGTCAGTCTTCCCGCGCGCCTTGGCCTTCGCGAGCTGGGACGCGTAAAAGGTGCCATAGCATCCCCCGCCGACCACGACGACGTCCCTCAGCGGATGAGTCTCCCTCCGTCGACGACCAGCACGGTACCCGTGACATAGTCGGTGCCGGCCAGGAGGAACCGCACCGCGGCGACGACATCGTCCGGGGACCCCAGACGCTCCAGCGGTGTCGTGGTGCGAATATGCTCTCGCGCCTTCTCGTCCCAGTCCTCCGGCAGGAGCACCGCGCCCGGTGCGACGCCATTGACGGCGACGTCCGGAGCCAGCGCCCGAGCCAGCGCTTTGGTCAGCATGATGACGCCGGCTTTGCTGACGCAGTGCGGGACATAGGCCGGCCACGGCTCCATTCCCGCGATGTCGGCGATGTTCACGATCTTCCCCTTGGCGCGTCGCAGATGCGGGACGGCACCCTGCGAGACGAAAAACATCGCGCGCAGGTTGAGGTCGAGCGTCGCATCCCAGCTCCCGGGGGTCACGGTCTCCACCGGTTCGCGCACCATGATCGCGGCCGAGTTGATCACGACGTCGAGGCGTTTCAGGGCGCGGGCGGCCTGATCCGCGAGCCCGCGCGCGGCGGCGGCGTCGGTGAGATCGGCCTGCAACAGCTCGGCGCGGCGACGCGCGCTCCGCACGGCTCGCGCGGTCTCCTCCGCACCCTTCGCCGAGCCGTGGTAGTGGATCGCCACGTCGCAGCCGGACTGTGCCAATCCGATCGCGATCGCCTGCCCGATCCGCGACCCGGCTCCAGTGACCAGCGCGGCTGCGCCCTCGAGCTGCACTAGTACGCTTTTCCGGTGATGGGGACGATCTGCCCGGTGATCGCGCTGGCTTCGTTGCTGGCGAGGAAGGCAACGGTGTTCACCACGTCGTCCAGCTCAACGAACGGTGTTTTGGAGTCCCCCATCTGCGCGACATTGTCCGCCGTCCGGACGGTCGCAGGCGCAACGGCGTTGACGCGGATGTCGGCGTCGCGATACTCGCGCGCCAGCTCGCGGGTGAGCCCGGCGACCGCCGATTTCGCCGCACTGTAGGCCGACATGTGCATGACGGGCCGGACCACCGCGATCGATGCGAAGTTGACGATGGATCCGCCACCTCGCGCGAGCAGCAACGGCACGGCTGCCTGGCACATGTAGAACGCAGTCTTGAAATTGACAGCCAGCTCGCGGTCGAGGATCTCGGCCTTCACTTCGGTGAACGGCCCGTAGCTGAAGAATCCCCCCGCCACGTTCACGAGGATATCGAGGCCTCCGTACTGCGCCTGCGCCGCGGCCGCCGCCGCGCGCCCGGCCTCGGGTTGGGTCAAGTCGCCGGCGGACGCTTTGGCGGTAATCCCTTCCGCCGCGAACTCCTTGATGCGGTCCGCGAGCCCTACGGCGTTGACGTCGGCGAGCAACAACTTGGCACCGGCGCGCCCCAAGCCGCGCGCCACCGCGTGGCCGATTTGCCCGACGCGGCCCACGCCCGTGACGAGCGCGACTTTCCCGCGCAGGTCAGGGGGCACGGACGATGTCGTCGACTGGCGGTGCGCCGCGCTGCGCGAAGCGCACCGTGCCGTCGCGGCCGATCACATAGACGGTACGCTGAATCCGCGCGCCGTCCTCCTTGAGCGCGTTGTACGCCCCGGCGATCGTGCGCTCCGGATCGGAGAGCAGGGGAAAGTTGAACTGCATCTTCTCGACGTAGCCGCGATGGCTCTCGACGCTCGCGGGGTTTACGCCGAACGGCTGCATCTTTGCGGACTGGAACTTCTTGATCTCGTCGCGCACGGCGGAGAGTTGGCGGTTTCAGCCGGGGGTATTGTTGCCCGGATAGAACACCAGCGCGACCGGCCCGTCCTTCAACAGATCGCCGAGGACGTAGGTGCGGCCGTCCGACGCCTGGGCCTTGAACGCGGGGGCTTTACTGCCGATCGGAAGCGGCTCGCTCATCCCGTTTCCTCGTTGTGAGCTCGAGGCGACGCTCGAGCGGTTCCAGCCAGGTATCGGGCACGCGCATACCACCGAGTGGCGCGTGCGACTCCCCGTACTCGCTCTCGCCGTGCCAGTCCGACCCTCCCGTGATGCCGAGTCCCAGCCGCTCGGCGATGCGCATCAACCGCTGCTCCACGGCGGGTGCGTGACTGGGGTGGCGGACCTCGACGCAGTCGAGTCCCTGGTCCTGAAAGATGCGGAGTTGGGCCTCGGTGCCGCGATCGCCCAGATGCGCCGCGACGGTGAGCCCACCCACGTCGTGCACGAGCGCGGTGACCTCGCCAAGCTTGGGCAGCGGCTTCTCGACGTACGCCGCCCGGCCGCGGCCCAGGTAACGGCGGAATGCGTCGCTGATGTTGTCGCACGCGCCGCAGTCGACGAGCGCTCGCGCCACGTGCGGCCGGCCCAGCGCCCCGCCGTCGCCGCCCAGGAGCTGCGCCTGGACGTCTTCCAGCTCGATCGCGACGCCGAGGTCTTGGAGCTTGGCCACGATCTGCTCGCCTCGCAGTCGGCGCGCGGCGCGCGTGTCGCGGAGAAAGGTCTGGAGACCCTCGTGCACATACGGCAGAAACAGCGCGAGGACGTGGAGCTCGCCCCACGGCGCACGCACGCTGAATTCGCAGCCCGGAATGATGCGCACGCCCAGCTTTGCGCCTTCTTGCGCGGCTTCCGCGACCCCGTCCGTCGTGTCGTGATCGGTGAGCGCGATCGCCGCCAGGTCAACCGCGCGGGCGCGGCGCGCCACCTCCTGCGGCTCGCACTCGCCGTCCGAGGCCGTCGAATGACAATGCAGGTCAATGTGCGGCGTAATCGACCTCGGGGGCGGTCCACGCCGGCTGCGATTGGCGGAACAGCTCCAGCAGCTCGCGGTCGGAGAGCTCCAGGAAGGCACGGTCCGGCGAGCGGGCGCCGAGCGGCGCGAAGTGCGTAACCCGACGGCGGCGCTGGGGGCCGGTGCCGTACTCGAAGATCAGGCCGAACTGATCGCGGCCGTAGACGGTCACCCGGCCCGAGGGGTACACCTCCCAGCGCTCGCCGTCCACCTCGATGGTGCGTCGGGCCATGGATTATGCCTGCGACGTGGTGGCGACGGGAACCTCGCTCCACAACTCCCACGCGTCGGGCGCGTAGGTCGCCAGCGCCTGGAGGCGCTTCTCGAGCTTGATCTCTTCCGGTAGCCGCGAGGCCTGAGCGCGGTGCGACATCTCGGTCGGGCTCTCGGAGAACTCGATGAACAGCCGCGGATCCTTCGCGTTCCGGTACAACCAGATCCGCTGGCCGCGCGCTTCGGCGAACTGACTCAGCTCGCGCAGCGTGTTGACGTACTCCGTCTCGTTCTGGCTAGGCACGCGCACACGCGCGGCGGTCAGCACTTTCGGCATCTTCACACCGCTCCCTCGGGAAACTCCTGCAACAGTTTCTTGACGTCGGCCAAGAACTTGTCGGCGTCCGCGCCGTCCACAACGCGATGATCGTAGGACATCGTGAGCATCCCCATCGTGCGGATCGCGATGGAATCCGTGCCGTCGGCGGCGGTCACGACCTTCGGGCGTTTCTCGATCGCGCCGACGCCGAGAATCGCCACCTGCGGCTGGTTGATGATGGGAATGCCGGCGAACGGCCCGAAACCGCCGGGATTGGTGATCGTGAACGTGCCGCGCTGAATGTCGTCGGGCAACAGCTTCTTGGTGCGGGCGCGCTCCCCGAGATCATTGATGGCGCGCGCGATGCCGATCAGCGACAGCTCGTCGGCGTGCTTGATCACCGGCACGATGAGACCCCAGTCGAGCGCCACCGCGATCCCGACGTTGACGTCCGCACGATAGATCGTGCTGTCGCCGGACACGGCGGCATTGACGATGGGATGCTTTCGCAGATTCTCGGCACACGCCTTCGCGATGAACGCGAGGAACGTGAGGGTCACGCCCCGCTCGGCATAGGACTGCTTCGCTTTGGCGCGGAACTGTGCGACGCGCGTGAAATCGACCTCGAAGAAGCTTGCGACGTGCGCGGACACGCGCTTCGACATCACCATGTGGTCGGCGGTGATCTTGCGGATCTTGGACCACGGCTCGACGCGGTCGCCCGGCCAGGGCTCGACGGTCGGATGCTCGACGGCGCCGGCAGGGCTTGGGGCTTGGGGCCTCGGGGTTGGGGCGGTCGGTGCACGTTCGATGTAGCCCAAAATGTCCTGCTTCGTCACACGACCGGCGTACCCACTGCCGGGGATGCGTGAGATGTCGACGCTATGCTCGGCGGCGATTTTCCGGACCAGTGGCGTGGACTTCGTGCGGAGGCGTTGCTCGGCCGTCTGCACGTCACCACCATCACCGTCGGCCGGACGGCCCGACGGCCGGACGGCCGGCGCGGCAGCGGCCTTCGCCGGCTCAGCCTTGGGAGCCGGAGGCGCCGAAGGCGGCGGTGCCGCGGCCTTCGGTGGCTCCGGTTTCGCGGGCGCCGGGACCGCCGCCCCGGCTTCCGTTTCCAAGACCCCGACGACCGTCTGCACGGGTACGGTTTGCCCTTGCTGCACTTTGATCTCCGCGAGGACGCCGGCGGCCGGTGCCGGGATTTCGGCATCGACCTTGTCGGTCGAGATCTCGAACAGCGGCTCGTCCCGCTTGACGGGGTCGCCGACCTTCTTGAGCCATTTGCTCAACGTGCCTTCGGCGATGGACTCGCCCATCTGGGGCATGAGTACGTCTACGCGTGCCATTGGATCTCCGTCAGTACGCCGCCAACCAGCGGGCGGCTTTCACGATGTCTTCCGTCTGCGGCAACACGAAGTCCTCGAGCGTCGGCGCATACGGCAGCGGCACGTCGTGCGCGGTGACGCGCATGATCGGGCCGTCGAGCCATTCGAACGCCTGCTCGTTGATCCGCGCCGCGATCTCCCCCGCGATCCCACCGGTCCGCGTGTCTTCGTGCACGATGAGGACCTTGTTCGTCTTCTTCACGGTCGCGACGATCGCGGCGTCGTCCATCGGCAGCAGGGTCCGGAGGTCCAGCACTTCGACCGACACGCCGTCCACCTTCTCGAGCTGCTCGGCCGCCTCGAGCGATTTCCAGAGCGTGGCCCCGTAGCTAATGATGGAAAGATGCTTCCCTTCGCGCGCCGTGCGCGCCCGCCCGATCGGCGTGAGAATCTCCTCACCCTCCGGCAGCTGCTCCTTGATGCGCCGGTACAGCCATTTGTGCTCGAGATAGAGCACCGGATCCTCGTCGCGAATCGACGCTTTGATGAGACCTTTCGCGTCCCGCGCGGTTGCCGGATAGACGATCTTCAGACCGGGCGTGTGAAGGAATGCCGCTTCGGGATTCTGTGAATGGAACGGCCCGCCGCGAACGTAACCGCCGCAGGGGCCGCGCACCACCATCGGCGTCGACAGCCCGGCACGGTAACGCGCCGTGGCCACGTAGTTGGTGAGCATATCGTACGCGCACGAAATGAAGTCGATGAACTGCATCTCGGCGACCGGCCGCAGCCCCATGTGCGCCGCCCCCGCGGCCGCTCCCACGATCGCGGCCTCGGAGATCGGCGTGTCGATCACGCGGGACGCGCCGAAACGCTTGCTGAAGCCGTCGGTCACCTTGAACGCGCCGCCGTACAACCCGACATCCTCGCCGAGGATGAAGACGCGCTCGTCACGCTCCATCTCTTCCCAGAGACCCTGGCGCAACGCTTCGAGAAAAGTGACTTCGGCCATCACAACCCTTTGAACCAGAGCTTGTCAGCAGCCGGCGGATCGACGTAGACGCCGGGCAACGCGCTCTCGGCCAGCGGCAACGGCTCATCCACACACGCGTCCGTCGCCTGATCCACTTCGACGCGCACGCGATCGTCGATGTCCTTCAGATCCGTCTCGGCGACCATGTCAGCGGCGAGCAGACGCTGCACGTAGCGATCGACGGGATCGTTCGCCTTCGCCCACTGCTCCAGCTCACCCTGCGGCACGTAGTGCTGATCGTCGTGCTCGGCGTGACCCTTGCGGCGATAGGTCTTCACCTCGACGAAGTGCACCCCTTTGCCGCGGCGGGCACGCTCCACCGCAACCCGCGTCGCTTCGTAGACCGCGAACACGTCGTTGCCGTCCACCATCACCGACGGGACGCCATATCCCTTGGCCTTCTCAGCGAGGTCCTTCACGGCGAACTGCTTCGCGGGCGGCGTGGAGTACGCCCAATGGTTGTACTCGCCGATCACGACGAGCGGGAGCCGCTGGACGGCGGCGAGGTTCAGGCCCTCATGAAAGGTGCCGGTCGACGTGCCGCCGTCGCCGATGTACACGAGCCCGACGCGCGGCTCGGCGCGCAGCTTGAAGCTCAGCGCGATCCCCGCCATCACCGGGATCATGTCGCCCAGGTGCGAGATCTGGCCGAGGTAGCCCTTCTCGAGGTCGTTGAAATGGACGTTCAGCTCGCGGCCGCGGGTGGGGCTGTCGGCCTTGGCCATGTACTGCCGCAAGATCTCGACCGGCCGGGCTCCCATCACGAGCAGCGACCCGAGGTTGCGGATGAGCGGCGACAGTACGTCCTTGTGCCGGCCGCGCTCCAGCGCATACGCCGAGGCGACAGATTCCCCCTCTTGCCCCAGCGAACGGAACAGCCCGCCGATGACCTTGGTCTGGCGGTACAGCGCCACCAGGCGCTCTTCCAGCGTCCGGGTCAGCCGAAGATAGTAGTAGATCTCGAGAAGCTGGTCCGACGAGAGCACCGCCCCGGCGGGGATGGCGCCAGTCGGGCGCGTCGCAGGAAGAGCCATGGCCCTAAATTATAGTTGGGAGGGAAGAGCCATGGCGAACGTGAAGCTGCGCGTGACGGGAATGACCTGCGGCCACTGTCAGGCCAAGGTCGAGAAAGCGCTGAAGGGGGTGGTCGGTGTCTATAGCGCCGTCATCGACCTGCCCGACGGAGAAGCGGAAGTGGATTTCGATGATGACTCGGTGACGACGGATCAGCTCGTGGCGGCCGTCACGAAAGCCGGCTACGGCGCGAAGGTCGCGGGCTAGTACGCGCCCCGCATGACGTGCGTCGGCTCGACGAGCCGGTGCACCTCCGCAAGAAACCGCTTGGCGAGCTTGTCGAGCTCCGACTCTCCCACCTGATCAGTCGCCACCTCGACGAAGGTGTAATGCCCACCCTCGGGCCGAGCGCTGATCGTGATGCGGCCCAGCGTCCCCTGGTAGGCCCGGCGGCGCGGCGATTCCTCCGCCGGCGCGAGCCGCCCGCCGAAAAAGCTCTTGGCGACGTCGAGCACCGCTTCGGGGCTCGCGCTAGTTCTGTGGAAGTATCGCATGCGTTGCCGCTCCCGGCGTTTTGAACGCCCGCAAGGTGAGGCTGTTGAGCACCACCGACAGACTCGACCACGCCATCGCGGCGCTCGCGAGCACCGGTGAGAGCAGCCATCCTGTCACGGGATAGAGTATACCAGCGGCGACCGGAATCAGCAGCACGTTGTAACCAAATGCCCAGATCAGGTTCCAGCGAATCGTCCGCATCGTCCGGCGCGCGAGCTCGATCGCCGTAAACACGGCGCGTAAGTCGCCGCGGATCAGCGTCACGTCGGACGCCTCCATCGCGATGTCGGTTCCCGTGCCGATCGCGATGCCGACATTCGCCTGGGCCAGCGCCGGCGCGTCGTTGATGCCGTCGCCCACCATGACGATGTGACCGCCCCCCGCCTTGCTCGCCTGGCGCTGCAACTTCTTCACGAGGTCCGCCTTCTGCGAGGGCAACACCTCGGCGAGAACGTCCTCGATCCCCACCTCCGCCGCAACTGCTTCGGCACCTTTGCGCGAATCGCCCGAGACCATGACGACGGGAATCCCGCGTCGCTTCAACAGCTCGATCGCCGTCTTGGAGGTGGGCTTGATCGGATCGGAAATCGCGATGACGGCGTAGACCGTGTTGTTCACGACACAAATCACCGGCGAGCGGCCCTGGGCTGCCAGGCGATCGGCGTCCGCGCCCAACGAGCCAAGCTCGAGGCTGCGCTCGCGCGCGTGCCGCAGCGAGATCACTTCGATGATCCGCCGATCGACTGTGCCGCGCACACCGCGTCCTTCCATGGCGGCGAATTTCTCCACGGGCAGGAGCGAGACCTGTTTGTCCTGCGCGGCCTTGAGCACGGCGAGGGCGAGCGGATGCTCCGAGCGCTGCTCGACGGACGCCGCCCATTTGAGGACATCGGCAGGGCTGATCGGCGTGCCGTCCGGCTTTTTCGCGGTCACGATGTGGGTCACGGTCGGTTTGCCTTCCGTGATCGTACCGGTCTTGTCGAGCAGCACGGTACGCGCGTTGGCGAGCCGTTCCAGCGCCTCGCCGCTCTTGATGAGGATTCCGTACTCGGCCGCCTTGCCGGTACCCACCAGAATCGCCGTCGGCGTGGCGAGGCCCAGGGCGCAGGGACAGGCGATGATCAGCACCGAGACGAACGCCACGGTCGCGAAGACCAGGGCTCGGGCTTGGGGACTCGGGCCTAGATCAAACCACGCCACGAAGGCAACGATCGCGAGCGCGATCACGATCGGCACAAACACCCCCGCGACGCGGTCGGCGAGTTTCTGAATCGGGGCTTTGGTGGCCTGCGCGTCTTCGACGAGCTGCACGATCTGACCCAGCGCGGTCTCCTTGCCGACGCGCGTCGCCCGAAACGTGATGCTGCCGGTCGTGTTCAGCGTGCCGCCCATGACTTCGTCGCCCGGCTTCTTACCGACGGGCATCGGTTCGCCGGTGAGCATCGCTTCGTTCACGGCCGAGCCGCCTTCGGTCACGATCCCGTCGACCGGCACCTTTTCGCCCGGCTTGACGATGACCAGGTCTCCAACCACGACCGCTTCGACTGGAACGTCGGTTTCCTGGCGATCACGGATGACGTGCGCCGATTTCGCGCGCAAGGTGGCGAGACGGCGAATCGCTTCGGACGTGCGGCCTTTGGCACGCGCTTCGAGTAGCCGGCCCAGCAGCACCAGCGCGATGATCGCGGCCACCGCCTCGTAGTAGACGTCGGCCGGAAGCCCGGCCCGCAGAAAGAGCGTGGGCGCCGCGGTCGCCACCAGCGAGTAGAGGTAGGCCGCTCCAGTTCCGACACCGATGAGCGTGTTCATATCCGCGGTGCGATGCCGCAGCCCGCTCCAGGTGCCTCTGTAGAATTGCTGGCCCGACCAGGCGACGACGGGCAGCGTGACGATGGCGAGTCCCCATTTGACCCAGTCGAGATCGAGCACCCACCCCTGCCCCGCGATCCAGTCGCGCAGGCGGATCGCCAACGGCATGAGCAGACGACCCAGCAGGTCCACCTGCTTCATCGTGCCGTTGTCGCCCATGGGCCGATCGGCCATCAGCAGCATCGAACCGATCATCGCGACGATCGTCGTCGCCGCCGCCGCGACGAACTTCCAGGTGAGCGTCCGGATCTCGCGCCTGCGCGCGATGCGCTCGCGCTCGAGCGGATCCTCGGCCGCGATCGGCGCGGTCACCTGCAGGCCTGCCGCGACCACCGCCTTCTCGAGATCTTCCGCACTCACGACGCCGGGGATGTAGTCGACGGTCGCCGTCTCGGTCGCCTGATTGGCCACGGCCCGGATGACGCCGTTGACCCTGGACAGCGACTGCTCGAGCGACGCGACGCTGGGTACGTAGTGCAGGTCGACGATTCCGAAGGAGACGGTGGCCTTGCCGCAGTTGTAGCCCGCGTCGCGCACCGTCTTGATGAGCTGCCCGACGTTCGTCTGCGCGGCGTCGTATTCGATCGCCGCCTTGTTCGTGGCATAGTTGACGCCGGCGGAGGTGACGCCGGTCGCGCCCGCCAGCGCCTCCTGGACCGTGGCGGCGCAGCTGGCGCAGGTCATTCCTTCGATCGGCAAGATGATCCGGCTCTTACTCATGGCGGGCATCGTGGAATTTGTGCGGCGATGAGGCCGCGCGGCGCTCGCCGGACGGCTCCACCACGAGCAGCCCTTTGAGCATGTTCATGCCGCAGCGAAACGGATATTCGCCGGGCTGCTCGGGGGTGAATTCGACCGTCGTCGTCTGAAATGCCGGCAGCTGCTGATCGATCCCGAAGCGCTCGAACACCACGCGCTCGGAACAGTCGGCCGTCTCGTCCCGGTAGAATTGGAGCCGGACCGGCTTTCCGGCCTGGACGACGATCGTGTCGGGCGTGTAGCCGCCTTTTACGGTGACGTGGACTTCCTGCACGCCGCTCGCGCCGGCGGTCGCGGCCACCGGTGTGCCGCGCGAAAAGAGGAAGTACCACAGCACCCAGCCGATGGCGACGGCGCCGAGCGCCGTGACGGCGATCTGGGTGGACGTCACGGATCCCTCGCTAGCGCACCTGCACGCGCGCGGGAGCGCTTCGGGTCGGGGGGGCGGGGGCGGATTCGATCCGCATGGCGTAGAACGAGCGCCACACGAAGGTCAGCGCGATCACGAGGAACGCGCCGGCGAGGACGAGGCTCAGCGTGGCGCCGCGCTGCGCCGTGAGGGACACCGCCAGCTCGACCGCCAGCAGGCCGAACAGCGTCGTGAATTTGATGATCGGATTCATTGCGACCGATGAGGTGTCCTTGAACGGGTCGCCCACGGTATCGCCCACCACCGTGGCGTCGTGGAGCGGCGTGCCCTTCTGCTTCAGCTCGGTCTCGACGATCTTCTTGGCGTTGTCCCATGCACCCCCCGCATTGGCCATGAAGATGGCCTGGTAGAGGCCGAACAGCGCGATCGAGATCAGGTAGCCGATGAAGAAGTACGGCTCGAAGAACGCGAACGCGAGCGTCGCAAAGAAGACCGTCAGGAAGATGTTGAACATCCCCCGTTGCGCGTATTGCGTGCAGATCTCCACCACCTTCTTGCTGTCCGCCACCGAGGCCCTGGTGGTCCCCTCGAGCCGGATATGCGCCTTGATGTATTCGACCGCGCGATACGCGCCGGTCGTCACCGCCTGGGTCGAGGCCCCCGTAAACCAGTAGATCACCGCGCCGCCCGTGATCAGCCCGAGCAGGAACGGCGGGTGCAGGATCGACAGGTTCGACAGCAGCTCGGGCTGCAGCCCCCGCGTGAGGGCCACGATGATCGAGAAGATCATCGTCGTCGCGCCGACGACCGCGGTCCCGATCAGCACCGGCTTGGCGGTCGCCTTGAACGTATTCCCCGCCCCGTCGTTCTCCTCCAGGTTCTCCTTGGCCCGCGCGAAGTTGGGCTCGAACCCGAAGTGCTTTTTGATCTCCGCGCGCACGTTCGGCGCCTGCTCGATCAACGACAGCTCGTAGACCGATTGCGCGTTGTCCGTCACCGGGCCGTAGGAATCGACCGCAATCGTGACGGGCCCCATGCCTAGGAAGCCAAACGCGACCAAGCCAAACGCGAACACGGCCGGCGCGATCATCAGGCCGGCGAGTCCCGCCGTGCTGATGCCATAGGCGATGGCCATCAGCACCATCATCGTCATCCCCAACCAGAACGCGCTGAAGTTCCCGGCGACGAACCCGGAGAGAATGTTCAGCGACGCGCCGCCCTCGCGGGAGGAGGTCACGATCTCTCGCACGTGCCGGGATCCGGTCGAGGTGAACACCTTTACGAACTCGGGGATAATCGCCCCCGCGAGCGTACCGCAGGTAATCACGAGCGAGAGTTTCCACCATAGCGTGGGATCGCCGCCGATGCTCGGTATCAGGAGCCGCGACGCGAGGAACGTGAGCGCCACCGACACGAGCGACGTCAGCCACACCAACGACGTTAGTGGCGCCTCGAAGTTCATGTGATCGACCGTCTGATACTTTGCCTTCGCGTACGCGGCGTTCAAGAAGTAAGACAGTCCCGACGCCACGATCATCATCACGCGCATCGCGAAGATCCAGACGAGCAGCTGGACCTGCACGAGCGGCTGGTGAACCGCAAGCAGGATGAACGAAATCAGCGCGACGCCCGTCACGCCGTACGTCTCGAACCCGTCGGCGCTCGGTCCCACCGAATCGCCGGCGTTGTCGCCGGTGCAGTCGGCGATCACGCCGGGGTTGCGGGCGTCGTCTTCCTTGATCTTGAAAACGATCTTCATCAGGTCGGCACCGATATCGGCGATCTTGGTGAAGATGCCGCCCGCCACACGCAGCGCCGCCGCGCCCAGCGATTCGCCGATGGCGAATCCGATGAAGCACGGGCCGGCGTAGTCGCCCGGGATGAACAGCAGGATCAGGAGCATCAGCAGCAGCTCGACGCTGATCAGCAGCATCCCGATGCTCATGCCGGCCTTCAGCGGAATCGCGTGGTTGGGATAGGGCTTGCCGGTCAGGCTGGCGAAGGCCGTACGGGAGTTCGCGAACGTATTCACCCGGATGCCGAACCAGGCGACCCCGTAGCTGCCGGCGATTCCGATGAGGCTGAACAGCAGGATGATGATCACCTTGGTCGCGGGAAAGCCGCGCACCATGGCGCCGGTCGCGTCCGTCGTCTGCGCCAGCCTGCCGAAGTACAGCGCCACGATGGTGCCGATGAAGAGCCACAGAAGAAGAAGGAAGCGACCCTGCGTGAGCAGGTACGTCTTGCAGGTCTCGTAGATCAGCTCGGAGATCTCGCGCATGGCGCGATGTACCGGGAGGTTCTTGAGCTGCATGTACGTGGCCAACCCGAACACCAGGCCCAGCGCACAGATCACCAGGCCCCAGAGCAGCAGGGACCGGCCGTTGATCCCGCCCAGGAATAGCGCCTTGGCGAGGTCCGGCAATACGAGGGCCGCTTCACCACCGGCGGCGTGCTGTGCTGGCGCAGCGTCCTGGAAGAATCCGAGGAACGCGAGCAACGGCGTCAAACTCGTCATGCGCAACTGTCTCCTGGGTCTGGCTGGTCGTGAGGCAGGGGAGCGCGAGTCCTACTTCTCCGCGTATTCGTAGTACTCGATGCCGAGGTGCGTGATCTGCTCCTCACCCATCAGCCAACGCAGCGTGTTCTTGAGCTTGGTCTGCTGGATGAAGAGATCGTGCTCGGCGTAGAGGCCGGCGGCGAATTGCGGGCTCTTGAAATAGAATGAGAGCCATTCCTGAATGCCCGAGAGTCCCGCACGGCCGGCGAGGTCGAAGAACAGCGCGAGGTCGAGCACGATCGGCGCGGCGAGGATCGAGTCGCGGCACAGGAAGTCGACCTTGATCTGCATCGGATAGCCGAGCCATCCGAAGATGTCGATGTTGTCCCACCCTTCCTTATTATCACCGCGGGGTGGGTAGTAGTTGATCCGTACCTTGTGATAGACCTTGCCGTAGAGCTCGGGATAGAGGTCGGGCTGGAGAATGTGCTCGAGCAATCCGAGCTTGGACTCCTCCTTGGTCTTGAACGACTCCGGGTCATCCAGCACTTCGCCGTCACGATTGCCGAGAATGTTGGTGGAATACCATCCCGACAGGCCGAGCATGCGCGCCTTGAACGCCGGCGCGAGGACGCTCTTCATCATGGTCTGACCGGTCTTGAAGTCCTTGCCGCCGATCGGCACGTGGCGCTCTTCCGCCAGCCGCTCCATCACGGGGAGGTCGACGGTCAGATTGGGCGCGCCGTTCGCGAACGGCACATTCTCCAACAGCGCGGCATACGCGTAGAGCATGGACGGGGCGATCGACTGGTCATTCTGCTCCATCGCCTTCTCGAAGGCGGCCAGCGACTGATGCGCCGGGCCGGGCGTGAGAAACACCTCCGTCGAGGCACACCACACCACGACGAGGCGATCGAGTCCCGCGCTGTTCTTGAAGTTCCGCATGTCCTCCCGCAGCTGCTCCGCGAGCTCCCGCTTGTTCTTGCCGCGCTTGACGTTCGTCCCGTGCAGCCGCTTGACGTAGTACTGATCGAAGACGGCAGGCATCGGTTTGATGTTCTGCAGGAAGTCCTTGATCGGCTCGAGGTGCTCGTGCTTGTCGAGCACGCCGGCTTTCACCGCCGCGGTGTACGCGTCATCGGGAATGGGGTCCCAGGCCGCGAACACGAGATCCTTCAGATCGGCGAGCGGCACGAACTCCTTGATCTTCGGCGCGCGCTTCTCGGTCCGCTTGCCGAGCCGGATGGTCGCCATCTGGCTGAGCGAGCCGATCGGGAGGGCTCGACCCCGCCGCACGTTTTCGACGCCGGCGATGAACGTGGTGGAGACGGCGCCAAGGCCGACCAGCATCACGCCCAGTTTCCCCTTCGCGGGCGCGATCTCCCGTGCGCCTCCCGTGACGACCGCCGTCCCCGTTTGCTCCCGTGCCATCAATGTCCTTTGCGGCGTGCCGCCGCGACTCCAGGCAACGTCTCACGTTTGTGAATCGGCGACGGCGGCGGCGCGCCGCGGGCCACGCGCGCGACATGCACCACCCGTTGGATCACCGTGATCGCGGAGACGAGCGCGAGCACCGCCACAATCCAGAACAGCAGGACACCGGGGCGCCCCGGTCCTGCGCCAAACGCCAGCGACGGCAGACCGAGCAGCAGAATTCGCTCGGCCCGCGAGGCAATCCCGACTTTGCATTCCACGCCGAGCGCTTCAGCCCGCGCCCGCGTGTACGACACCAAGAGTGACGCGACCAGCGCGACCAACCCCGCGGCAATGGCCAGCGATTTCAGCTGGGTCGGTAACGGGCCGGTCAAAAAATAGAAGATCAGCCCGGTAAAAACCGCCGCCTCGCCGACCCGATCGAGAGTCGAATCGTAGAAGGCGCCGAACGTCGTCATCTTGCCGCCCTGGCGTGCCACCTGCCCATCGAGGATGTCGAGGGTCCCGCTCAAGAGCAACAGGAGGCCGCCGAGCCGGATCGCGCCGACGCCGAACGCCACGCCGGAGCCGATCACGACCAGGGTGCCCAGCGTGGTAATCGCATTCGGGTGCACGCCGCCCTGTATCAGGGCACGCGCCAGCGGTCCGGTCAACCTGACAAAACCGTCTTTGACGCGCTGGGGAATGACATTCATTGCCGGGGGGAAGCTAATCTGCGGCGAAAATGACGGGTAGGGCTAACGTCCCTCGAACTCAATCACTCTTCGACGGGCCCGAGAACAGCTTGTAGACGACAAAACCGCCCACCTCCCCTTTGGTGCGGGCGTTGTCGACGTCCTTCCTGGTGTAGAGATCGGGAAGATCGGTCTTCGCCATCAGGCTGCCGCGAAGTGCGGGTTCTCGATGAGCCCTATCAGATTCCCAAACGGATCGGCCACCGTCGCTACGCGAATCCCCTCCCCCACATCCTGAATGGGAGACTTGAGCGTGGCCCCCGCGCGAATAAACTGCTCGACCCCTTTCTCGACGTTCGCGACACCCCAATATGCCACCGAGCCTCCGGGGCCCGGCTTGACGCTCTTGGGATCGGGATCGAGCCCGAGCTCGTAGCCTCCGATGTTGAAGCCCACGTAGAACGGCTCATCGAAGTACGGTTTGACGCCGAAGGCAGAGCTGTACCACTCCTTGGCGCGTTTGAGATCGGCAACGTGATAGATCACCGTGCGTAAGCCGAGAACCGTCATCTCACCCTTCTTCATTTAGCGCGGTCTGATCGTTCCAGTCACCTCGGCGAGGACGCGGTAGCCCTCCAGACGAGCGGGAATTCTCCTTTTCGTATCGGCGCCCGAGTCGGCGAGAAACACTTTGATGCACCGTTCTCCGTCGCACAACCCGATCGCGGTCCCCACGACGCCGGGGAGAGCCATGAGGGAATCGGTATGCGCGGCGAGAACCTCATCGATGCTCCTCGCAGTCACCGTGGCTGTCCCTCCCCCGCGCTGAGCACCGGAGCACGCGAGTGCCCCGGCCAGCAGTACCAACGCCAACGTGCGTGCTACCATCACTGACGCTTCACCGTAACCGAGAAGCCGTTGCTGCTGCCATCCGGATCATGATTGAGAGCTGACTTGTACACGTACCCCGACAGGGTGAGTGCGGTCACCCCGAACGAGACCATCTTGGTTGAGTTCGGAAGGTTCGACAGGACGACGCTACACGTTCCCGTCGGACCGGTTACGCACCCCACCTCCGGATTGGATCCGTTCCAGAGGCCGCGCACGCTCGCGCCGTTCACGAGATTATGCCGGGAATCATGCACGGTAATCTTCACCGTCGCCGACCAGTTGTTCCCGTTGCTCGTGGCAACACCATCGAGATTGCCCACGTGGAGGTTCGGCGGGTTCACGGTGATGGCGATGGCGCGCGCGTCGTTGCTCGAATTGTTGTCCGCCAGCTTCTGCGTCGCCGTCAGGATGTGACCGTTCGTCGCGACCCCGGCGGTGTTCCAGTTGATAGTGCGTGTCACGCTCGCACCCGCGCCAATCCCGGTGATCGTCTGCGTTCCAACGGTGATGCCTCCCGCTGTGCCGTCGGTCAACACAACGTCGAAGCTGGTGCTCACATCCACCCCGCCCAGGTTCTGCACCGTGACCACAACCGGCGCCGTATCGCCCTGCGTCACCTGGGCGGGCCCCGTGATGGCGGTCAACGCGAGATCGACCGGCTGCGGATTCACGGTGACCGTCGTCGAGCGCTGGTTGTTGGCGCTGTTGTCATCCGTAAAGGTCTGGGTCGCCACGACCGTGTGACCGCCCAGCGCCGCGCCCGTGGTGCTCCAGCTGAATGAGGGCGTAGCTGTCGCACCGATAGCCAACCCGGTGATGGTTTGCGTGCCAATCGTCACGCCTGCGGTGGCGTCGGTGAGCACGACGTTGAAACTGCTCGTGACGTTCTGGCCGCCCACGTTCTGAACCGTGACTTGGGCCGTGGCCGAATTGCCTTGAATCACCGAGCTCGGCGCGCTCACGTCGGTCACGGCGACGTCGATGACCGGGGCGTTCACGGTGACCGTCGCTCCGCCCTGATTGTTGGCGGCGTTGGCGTCGCTCAAACTGTGGGTCGCCACGAGCCGGTGACCACCCAATGCGGCGCCCGTCGTATTCCAGTTGAACGTGCGAGTCGCGGTGGCGCCGACGGCGAGCCCAGCCACCGTCTGTGTACCGAGCGTTACGCCTGCCGTCGAGTCGGTCAGGACAACATCAAAGCTGCTGCTGACGTTCAAGCCACCCACGTTTTGGACCGTAACCCCAATGGAAGCGGTACTGCCCTGGGTCACCGCGCTCGGCGCAACGACGCTGCTCACGGCGACATCGGTGATTGGCGGGGCCTCCACAATCACACTGATGCCGACGGTGTTGTTCGCAGGATCGCTATCGGCGAGCCTCACCGACGCGAACAGCGTGTGCCCGGTGACAGCGGCGCCGGCGGTGTTCCAATCGAACGTACGCGTCACGCTCGCACCCACGGCGAGCCCGGCGATCGTCTGCGTGCCCAGGATCGGACCGCTGAATCCGTCGGTCAACACCACGTCGAAGTTGGTCGTAACGTCCTGCCCACCGACGTTCTTTACCGTGACCACGATATGTGCGGTATCGCCCTGGTTCACGCGCGCGGGGCCGGTGATGCCCGTAATGGCGACGTCGGTCCCCGGAGGCGGCGGCGGGGGCGGGGGCGGCGGACCCGGTGGCCCCGGGGCCGTCACGTTGATCGCGATCCCGATGCTGTTGTTCGAGGAGTTGTCGTCCGGCAGCTTGTTGTTCGCGAAGAGGGTGTGCCCGGTGACAGTCGCTCCGGCGGTGTTCCACAGCATCTCTACCGTGGTCGTCGCCCCGGCGGCGAGGCTGGGAACTGTCGCCGTCGCGACTACCGGGACGGCCCACCCGTCGCTCAGCTCGATGGTGAAGGGTGAAGTGACATCCACCTCACCCACGTTCTGGACCGTGACCACCACGTGCGCCGTATCGCCCTGGGCCACGGAGCGCGGCCCGGTAATACCGGTCACCGCGATATCGAGCGGCTTGGGCGTGATCGTGACGACGGTGGTGCGCCGATTGTTGGCGGCGTTGTCGTCGGCCAGGGCGTGCGTGGCGACGAGCGTGTGCCCGCCCAGCGCCGCGCCGGTCGTGTTCCAGCTGAAGACGAGCGTCGTGCTGGTACCTGCGGCGAGCCCGTGGATTGTCTGCGTGCCCAGTGTGACACCGGCGGTCGAGTCCTGCAGGGTGACAGGGATGTCACCCGTGACGTTCTGATTGCCGACGTTCGTGACAGTCACGCCGACATTTACGTTGTGCCCGACGATTACCGAGCCGGCTCCACTGAAACTCGTTACCGCGACGTCGGTGACCGGCGGGTTGACCGTGATCGTCACGAAACGCTGGTCGTTCGTGGCTCTGTCATCGGACCGCGTCTGACGTGCCACCAGGTCGTGATCGCCCGTCGTGCCCGGCGTCCAGGAGAATGTCACGGTGGTGCTGGCGCCCGCGACGAGCCCGGAGACGCTCTGCGTGCCGACCGTCACGTGCTCCGTCGTGTCCTGCAATGTGACGTCGAAGGCGGAGACGTCCTGGTTGCCGACGTTTTTCACGGAGACCGTGACGCTCGACGTACCGCCCTGCACCGCTGAGCTGGGACCACTGACGCTCGTCACGGCCAGGTCGGTCAGCGGTCCCGGCGGCGGCGGCGCAAAGCCGTCGATCACGACGCCGAAGCGTTGGAGCACGAGATCGATCCGGTTGGCGATCGTGACGCTCGCATTGCCGGCGAACAGCAACGCGACGGGGTTGAGATTCGCGTCGTCGGTCACGATGAGCGAGCCCGAGTCTCCGCCGTTGCTGAACCCGCCCGGCGAGATGATCAACTGGTCCACATAGCGGGCGGTCTTCGTGCACGTGAATCCCGAAACCGCATAGCAGATCGTGACCGTCGCGTTGATGCCCGTGATCTGGCCGTGTGTCAGCCGCGTAGTGCGGCCGTACTTCTGGACGTTCAGGCTGAGCAGCGCGTTGCGGTCATCGAACAATCCGTCACCGTTCGCGTCGCCGAAGATCGTCGAGTTCGGCGTGCTGTAGCCGTCGTCGGCGGGCGTCGCGTTGTCCAGCACGGCGGTCGTGGAGAGGGCGATGGCGGCATCGATGGTGTTGGTGCCGTTGGCGGCGAACGAAATAACCTGAAAGTCACTGAGGGTCGCGATCTGATCGGCGGCGGTACCCCCATCAAATGGACCCGGCTGGTACTCGGGATCGCCGATGCTGGCACCATTCGAGTTGGCGAGGACGTGATTGTTCGAGAGGATGTACACCCGTCCCAGCGCGTCACGCACGCGCGCGCCGATCGTACCGGCGGTGATCGCCGGATGTCCCACCGAGAAACCCATGGGCGCGGGGCGCTGGCGCTGCGTGGGATCGCTGAGGGCCATGAGCCGGCCGGTGACCCGTTGCGTCACGGGGATCCCCTCGAGCATGCCGGGGAGGCCGGCTATGCCGGCGCGCTCCAGCAGGAGCAGCAGGCCCGGATGTCCGTCGGGATCCACGGTCACCGCAGTTCCGACGACCCCGGGGATCGAAAGCAACGCGTCGGTGTGATGCCGTTGTGCCGTGATCGCCGCGCGGAGATCGGGAATGAGACGCGTGACTGGGAGCGCGGGACCCGCGGGAGAATTCGAAGCGCTGTCGGAGCACGCGTACCAGACGGCGGGCGCGGCAGCAATCAGGACGACGATGGCACCGCGAACGAACGCGCGGACGGAGGGTGCAGCCATAGCGACTCCCGGTTGAATCCCAAGGGCGCGGGCGCGGGCACCAACAATGGAGGCGCCCGACCGACTCGGCAAGCTCAACCTGAGACGCGCAGCTCTAAGTCTCCTTGTTCGAGGATGTTATCCGTGCGGCAAGAGCTTCCATTTGCCGCTCCCGCAACCGCGCCCAGCGCGGCAGCCGGAGTGCGCCGCTCGCAATCATTCCGGCACCTGCTGCAGCCATCAGCGCGATGCCAGGAATCGCTTCGCCCAACGTACCCCAGACGGCACCCGAAATGACCAGGACGGCGGTGATGCCGAGGACGGCGATTCCCGCACCGATCGAGGCGCGCGCGCCGCCATGCAGGGTCCCGAAGCGCAAGCGGTGACCAGTTTCGGTTGGCTCGAGCAGCACCTGCAGGTTTCCGTTCGTCCACTGCCGCAGCGAGCCCTCGGAACGCGTGCGGCCGCGCGCGTTGAAAACTTCACGCAATTGGACGACGAGACGCTCCCACTCCTCATCGGTGAGCCGTCGGTTGAGATTGACGGTCCGGGCCACGCCGATGGGCAGTCCCAGGAACGTCCGCGACGCCGCGCCGAAACGCACATCGACGGCTCGAGCAGCTTGGGCGACCGCATCGGAAGGAATGCCGACCTCGCTGCCGATCGCCTGGAGCTCGGCGAGCGTCAACCCTTCGTCGCGCGCGACCTCGCGCTGCGGACTCTGAGGCCCTTCTTCCGCGGCCGCGCGAAAGATCGCCGCGATCTCTTTGTCGTTGTAGCGTCGCTCGGCCATGGCTCTAATCTAGTAAATCAGGTGTTTTGTACGAGTCTCGCGAAATCGCTCCAGGTCACCATCCCACGAATTCCAGATTTCCCGCGCCTGCCGGCCCGCCTCGAGCGCCATGCGGAGCTCCGGCCCGGCTGCCAGCCGATCGAAGCTCTGCGCGCGAAACTGAAACTCGTCGGGATGCGCCGCCCGAATCGCGACGAGCAGGGCGACCGCGAGTTTCGTGGGGTCGTAGACCTGACGATCGCGGACCCGCAGCTCGATTCCCTTCAACGCCACGCCGGCGTACTTGCCATCGGTCGGCGCGATTGGAGTGAAGCGCGTCGCTCGCACCTCCACTCCGTGAAGCGCCGAGCTGTCGAGACGCGCGATCACACGGTCCGGATCGAGCCACGGCGCACCCAGCACGCGAAACGCCGTCGCCGTACCGCGACCAACCGACACATTCGTCCCTTCGAACAAACAGGTACCGGGATAGAGCAACGCGCTCTCGATGTCGGGCATGTTGGGCGACGGTTTCACCCACGGGAGACCCGTCTGATCGTAGAACAGCGTGCGATTCCACCCCAGCGCGGGCACGACGACAAGATCGGTGCCGATGGCTAAGGCATCGTTGGCCAAGCGCGCCAGCTCGCCGAGTGTCATGCCATAGCGCATCGCGACAGGCATGAAACCGGAGAAGAGGGAATCGGGATCGCCGGCGCGCCCGCGCACGTTGCCCTGCACCGCGGTCCCGCCGACGGGATCGGGGCGGTCGAGGACGACGACCCGTTTTCCCGCACGCGTTGCATCGCGCATGAACTGCACGGTGGTGGCGATGTAGGTGTAGTAGCGCGCGCCAATGTCCTGCAGGTCGATGAGGAGCACGTCGACCGAATCGACCGCGGCGCGCGCGGCGGTACGCGATCCGCCATAGAGACTGTAGATTGGGAGACCGCTGGCGGAGTCCCTGCCGTCCGGAAGTCCCGAGCGATCTTCCGTGCCGCGAAAGCCGTGCTCGGGACTGAATAAGACGGTAAGTCGTGCGTCGTGCGTCGTGCGTAACAGATCGACGTCGCGGCGGCCGAGATGATCGACGCCGGTGTTGTTCGTCAGCAGACCGAGTCGCTTGCCGGCGATGAGGTGTGCCGAATCCGAGAGCAGGACCTCGATGCCGGGCCGAACCTGGGCCGCGAGGGGTGATGGGACGCGTGTTCCGCTGGAACAGCCAATCCCCAACCCGATCCAAACGAGACGATGCGCGCGCATAGACTCCTGATCGTTGCGATGCTGGCCGCCTGTGGCGGACCACGGGTTGTTGGACCGACGCCGCAGCCGGCCGTCGATGCCGTCCTCAGCAAACTGACCCAGCGCCAGAAGGTCGCGCAACTCGTGGTGCCGTGGCTGGGCGGAAACTACATGGCGCTGGACGATTCCGCCTTCCAGATCGCGACGCGCTGGGTCGATTCGCTCGAGGTCGGCGGCATCATCATCTCCGTCGGCTCGCCCTACGACATCGCCGCGAAGCTCAACACGCTGCAGCGCCGTTCCAAACTGCCGCTCCTCGTTTCCGCGGATCTCGAGTGGGGCGCCGCGATGCGCGTGATCGGCGCCACCGCATTTCCCTACATCATGGCCGCCGGCGCGACCGGTGACCAGCGCGACGCGTACACGATCGGCCGGGTCGCCGCGCGCGAGGGACGCGCCGTCGGCATCCACGTGAATTTCGCGCCCGATGCGGACGTCAACAACAACCCGCTCAATCCCATCATCAACACCCGCTCGTTCGGCGAGGACCCGCGCGCCGTGGCGCGGCTGGTGCGCGGCTACGTGCGCGGCCTGCAGGACAACGGCATGCTCGCCACGCTGAAACACTTCCCGGGCCATGGCGACACGGATGCGGACTCGCACATCGGTCTGCCCGCGATCCGCGTCGACTATGCCCGGCTCGACTCCGTCGAACTCGTGCCGTTCCGCGCCGGCATCGACGCCGGTGCGCAGGTCGTCATGAGCGCCCACATCGCCTTCCCCGCATTCACGGGTGAGACACCCGCGACGCTGTCCGCGGCGATGCTGACCGGTGTGCTGCGCGATTCGCTCAAGTTCAAAGGGCTGGTCGTGACCGACGCGCTCCAAATGGGCGCCATCGTCGCCAGGTACGGCGCCGGCGAGGCGGCGGTGCGTGCGTTCGAGGCGGGGTCGGACCTGTTGCTCATGCCGGCCGATCCCGATTCGGCGATCGGGTCGATGCTGGTCGCCTTGCGGACAGGACGCCTCACGACCGCGCGACTGGACGCCTCCGTGCGGCGCGTGCTCGAGATCAAGCGCGGGCTCGGCCTCTTCGAGCGCCGCACCGTGCCGCTCGACTCGATCGCGCGCATCGTCGGCTCGAAGTCATTCCAGGATGCCGCGGACGACATCGCGCAACGGTCCCTGACACTCGTCCGGGATACGACCGGCATCGTCGCGTGGCTGCGCGGCGCGCGCAGCCGGATGGCCATCATCGCGTACGGCGACGAGCTGAACAGCTATGTCGGGCAGCGCATGCTCGAGCTCATGCGCGCCGGCGGTGACACGGTTGGCTTCTTCCGGCTCTGGCCGATGTCGGGGACCGCGTCGTACGACTCGGCGCGCGTCGTGATCGGGCGGGCGCCCACGGTGATCTTTGCGATGAACGTGCGACCGATCGCGGCGAAGGGCAGCATCGCACTGCCTGATTCCCTCGCGCGGCTGATCACGATGACCGACTCGGTGAAGCCGACCGTCCTCGTCTCGTTGGGCAGCCCCTATCTGCTGAACCAGACGCCGACTGTGAAGTCGTATCTGATCGCCTGGAGCGGCGTGCGCACGGCGGAGAAGGCCGCCGCGCGCGCGCTGCTCGGCTGGTCGCCCGTGCGCGGCAAGCTGCCGATTCGGATTCCCCCCTCCTACCCCATCGGCTACGGGCTCACGGTGTCCGACTCGACGCTGCCGCCGGTGAGACCGCCGGCGCACGTCATCATGCCGTGATGCGTCGGCTGCTTTGGCTCAGCGGCGCGCTGCTGCCGTTGGGTTGCACACATCCGCAGCCAGTACCGACGATCACGACGCAGCAGTCGTACGGTCGCTTCGAGCCGGTCGTCGCGTATTTGCGGTCGCAGGTGGATAGCGCGTTTCCGGGAGCCACAATTGCCGTGGGCTATGGCGACAGCGTCGTCCTGCTCGCGGCGGTTGGTCACTACGGCGCGGATGATCCCCGGCCCGTTACACCGGAAACGATCTACGATCTTGCCTCACTCACGAAAGTCATCGGGCTCACCACCGCAGCGATGATGCTCGTCGACCAGGGCAAACTCGACCTCGACGCCCCGGTGCAACGCTACGTCCCAGCCTTTCAGGGAACCAACAAAGAACGCGTCACGATCAAACACCTGCTCACGCACTCCTCCGGCATGCCGGCGTGGCGACCGCTGTACGCCGAAGCGAAGACGCGCGAGGAAGCGCTCGCGCTGGTCGATACGACAGCGCTGCTGAAACAACCCGGCGACACGTTTGTCTACTCCGACCTGGGCGCGATCACGTTGACGCAGGCCGTGGAAGCGATCACTGGACAGCGCCTCAATGACTTTCTGGACGCGCGGCTATTCGGGCCGCTCGGAATGACATCGACCGGATTCCTGCCCCCCCAGAGTTGGTGGGACCGCATCGCACCGACCGAGAATGACACGGTTTTCCGACATCGATTGTTGCGGGGCGAGGTGCATGACGAGAATGCCGGACGCCTAGGGGGTGTCTCCGGCCATGCGGGGCTGTTCAGCACGGCACCCGATTTGGCTGTGTTTGCAGAGTGGCTACTGCGCTTGAGAAGAATCGATTCGCTGCACGTACGGGACTTCAGCCACAGGCAAGGCATTCCTGCCGGCTCTTCCCGCGCCCTCGGCTGGGACACCCCCTCCGAACTCTCGAGCGCCGGAACGAAGATGGGGCCGAACGCATTCGGGCATACCGGCTTCACCGGGACGTCCATCTGGTTCGACCCCGACCGCAACCTCTTCATTATTCTGCTGACGAACCGCGTGAACCCGACCCGCGCCAACACGAAGATCCTTCAGGTGCGCCGGCGCGTCGCCGATCTCGTCAACGACGCGCTCACTCCACCACAGTAGCCCAGCCCCGCCGCGACAAATCGCGGTAGATCACGAAACCGCCGGCGAGACCCAAGGCGAGCAGCACCAGGCCCGTGCCGGTCTCGTGCAGCAGCAGTTTCCCGACGCCGAACAGCACGCCGTAGATCAACACGCATCCCGCGATCCAGTCGAGCAGATTCGACAAGCCACTGCTCGTGACCTTCACCTCAGGGGCAAGGGCGGCAATCGGCGCCCATCCAGTGCGCGAGGGCCGTGTGCGACGGTAGAAGGCCGTCAGGGTCTCTTGGGACTCCGGCTTCGTGAGGAACGTCGTCGCCAACCATACGACGGTCGTGATGGCCACGGTAATGATCATGATCCAGGCGAACTGTTTCGGCTGGTCGGTGTTCAGGCCGAATCCAAGCTGCAGCAGGACAGACACCACAAAGGCGGATATCATCGCGGAGACTTCGCTCCACGCATTGATGCGCCACCAATACCAGCGGAGCAACAGCACCGCCCCGGTGCCGGCCCCGGTCACGATCAGGATCTTCCACGCGCCGCCGATGGATCCCATGTAAAACGTCACGACCGCCGATACCACGGTGAGAAGCAAGGTCGCAAGCTTCGACGCCGTTACGTAGTACCGCTCGTCCGCGTCACGCCGCACGAACCGGCGCCAAAAGTCGTTGACGAGGTAGCTCGCGCCCCAGTTGAGCTGAGTGGCGATCGTAGACATGTATGCCGCCGCGAACGCCGCGACCATGAGCCCGCGCAGCGCCGCGGGCAGGTGGTCGATCATGACCCGGATGTAGCCAGTCTCCGGATCGGCGAGGCCGGGATAGAGGATCAGCGACGCCATGGCGACCAGGATCCAGGGCCAGGGCCGGATCGCGTAGTGTGCGATGTTGAACCAGAGCGTCGCGAGCAGTGAATGGCGCTCGTCTTTGGCGCTGAACATGCGCTGCGCGACGTACCCCCCACCCCCCGGCTCTGCGCCGGGATACCACGTGGCCCACCAATTGAGTGAGATATAGACGAGGAAGGTGATCATCGGCATCCACGCCGAATTCATGTCGGGGATGAAGTTCAAGACGTCGCTGCGGCCGCCGGCAATGAGCTTCGTCTTCATCGCTTCCATTCCACCCACCGCCCGCACGGCAAACACGGCCAGGATGATCACCATGCTCATCTTGACCACGAACTGGAAGACGTCCGTGACCAGCACGCCCCACAGCCCCGACAGCGTCGAGATCGCCGACGTGAGGAAGATCATCCCGAGCACGATCACCAGCGCTTCGAACTTCCCGATCCCGAAGATCAGCTGCAGGATCTTCACCATGGCCAGGTTGACCCAGCCGAGGATGATGCAATTGATCAGGATACCCAGATACAGCGCGCGGAACCCGCGGAGGAACGCGGCCGGCTTGCCAGCGTAGCGGATCTCGGCGAACTCGACGTCGGTCATGACACCGGCGCGGCGCCAGAGCCGTGCGTAGAAGAACACCGTCAGCATGCCGCTCGCCACGAAGCACCACCACAACCAGTTGCCGGCGATCCCGTTGCGCGCCACGAAGCCCGTCACGACGAGGGGCGTGTCCGCGGCGAACGTGGTTGCGACCATCGATGTGCCCGCGAGCCACCAGGGGACGTTGCGGCCGGAGAGGAAGAACTCCGTCGTGCTCTTGCCGGCGCGGGCTTTGTAGTAGAACCCGATACCGATGTTGAATGCGAAGTACAGCCCGATGATGAGCCAGTCGATGATGGTCAGTCGCATGGGCCTCCAATTGGGGGCGCGATTTGTAGTTAGGCAAGCGTCCCTTCCCCGTTGACAGGCTCGCAGTCACCTTCTAAGTTGCTGCCAGACTGGAGGATAAGATGGGGACTACCCAGAAATCGGTTACTCTGACGCTCACCGAGCGGGCGGGCGAAGAGGTCAAGAAATTCCTGGCCGAAGAGAAAGCCTCGCCGGAGTCGGCTGGGCTGCGGGTCGCCGTGCTGCCCGGCGGTTGTTCGGGTTTCCGCTACAGCTTGAACGTCGAGGAGCAACCAGCGGCCGATGACGTCGTCATCGAGAGCGCGGGCGTGCGGCTGTTTGTCGACGAATTCAGCTCGCAGTATCTGAACGGCACGGTGATCGATTACAAGAGCAATTTCCAGGAATCCGGCTTTGCGTTCGAGAATCCGAACGCCTCCGGCGGCTGTGGCTGCGGGTCGTCGTTCACGGTCTGAGCGTTGATCCTTCCTGATTCCGTAAGCAGGGCCCGCGTACACCGCGGGCCCTTTCTTTTCTAGGCATGCGATCACTCGACGTCGCGGTCATCGTTGTCTATTTTGCCGCGGTCATTGTGTTCGGGCTGCTCCTCGCGGGACGGCAGCGGGATGCCACGGACTATTTCCTTGGACACCGCGGGCTTCCTTGGTGGGCGTTGATGCTGTCGGTCGTCGCCACGGAAACATCGGCCGTCACCGTGATCTCGGTCCCTGGTCTCGCAGCACGCGGGAATCTTACGTTCCTGCAAATCGCTTTTGGTTATCTGGTCGGTCGCATCGGCGTCGCTAAGCTTCTCCTCCCTGGCTACTTCGAAGGCACACAGGACACCGCGTACCAGCGTCTGGAGCGACGCTTCGGTATCGCGGCTCGGCGCACGGCTTCCGGCATTTTCCTCCTGACGCGTGCACTCGCCGATTGCGTGCGGATCTTCGCGACCGCGATTCCGCTCGCCATCATCGTGTATGGACACCCCACCGACAACGCCCTCGCGGTGGGGATCCTGGCGATCGGCATCGTGACACTCCTCTACACCTGGTTCGGCGGCCTCCGCGCCGTCGTGTGGGTGGACGTCATCCAACTCGGCGTGTATCTGCTCGGCGGCATCGCGACGTTGATCGTCGCCACGCACAACGCCGGCGGTATCCAGGCATTCGGGCGCGCGTGGGACGCAGGAAAACTGGTCGTGCTGGATTTTCGGCCTTCCTTCAAAGTCCTCTACACGTTCTGGGGTGGGCTGGTGGGTGGGGCGCTTCTCGCCGCCGCATCGCACGGCACCGATCACCTGATCGTCCAACGGCTGCTGGCCGCACGGGGACTGCGAGACGCGCAGCGGGCACTTATTGGCTCCGGCGTGTTCATCATCGCGCAGTTCGCCCTTTTCCTTCTCGTCGGCACGAGTCTGTGGCTTGCGGGCGCGGATGATGGCGTAATGCGAAGCGACGCGATTTATCCAACGTTCGTGATCACACACCTTCCAACCGGACTCGCCGGTCTCGTGGTCGCGGGAATCCTGGCCGCTGCTATGAGCAGCCACGCGTCGGCCGTCAACTCGCTCGCCTCCGCTTCCACGCATGATTTCTATGCTCCCCTCACCGGCCGGCACGACCTGGAACACCTCTTGTGGGTGGGACGCTGGCTCACGCTGTTCTGGACTGCGGTGCTCGTGATAGGCGCGATCGCCTTCATCGGCGATCGAGATACACCCGTGGTCCAGCTGGCACTGAGCATCGCGTCCCTCACCTACGGCAGCCTGCTTGGGACGTACATCCTCGGTGGGGCCTGGTCGCGAACCCGCCAGATCGACGTGATCCTCGCGATCGGTGTAAGCGTCATCCTCATGTCGCCCGTGGTGCTAGGGGCCGTCATCCCGCACTTCCCGCTGCATTGGCTAGCCGGCCTCTCCTGGTGGTGGTATGTGCCGCTGGGGACTGCCGTCACGGTGCTCGTGGGGATGCTTTCTTCACTCGTCGGATCGGCGGATCGCCGGATCGCCGGATCGGAGAACGTACCCTGAGCAACCCATCCGCCGATCCGCCGATCCGCCCAGCGCTTTTGCTCGGAGTCGACAGCGGCGGCTCCCATACCGCCGTCGCCGTTGGCGATCGCCATGGTCGAGTTCTCAGCCGCGCCGAAGGCCCTGGCTCCGCGATGCGCCCCGGCGGAGCCGAGCGCTCGGCGGCGGTCATCCTCGACGTCGCGCGGCGGGCGGCCACACAGGCCAACGTCACGCTGCCGGCCACCCTCGCGCTCGTCGGCGCGGCCGGAGCGGGTCGTCCCCCGGAGCAAGAAGCGCTCGCGGACGCGATTAAGGCCGCGGGCGTTGCCGACCGGGTCGGCGTGCGCGGTGATACCGAGATCGCGTTGGCGGCAGCGTTCGGGGACGGGCCCGGAATCCTGATCAATGCCGGCACGGGCTCGATCGCCCATGCCCGCGGCGCGGACGGCCAATTGCATCGCGCCGGCGGTCACGGCTGGCAGCTCGGCGACGAGGGCGGCGGCTATTGGCTGGGGCGCCGGGCGCTCGCTGCCGCGTCACGCGCGCAGGACGGCCTCCAGGAGTCGTCAACGCTTTTGGGGCGATTGCTCGTGGCGCTGGGCCTGGAGACGTTCGATGACCTGATCCGCTGGACCGCCACAGCGACCCCGGCCCAGATCGCGGCGCTCGCGCCGCACGTCCTCAACGCCGCGCGCGAAGGCGAGACGGTTGCCCAGCAGATCGTCGAGGAGGCGGCGGCGGAGCTCTCCCGGCTCGTGCGGGTGCTCATGCGCCATTTCCCGGAGGGCACGGGGATCAAGATGGCCACCGCCGGCGGGCTCCTCCGGCCGGGCTCTCCGTTGCTGATCGCGTTGCGCGCGAACCTCGCGACTGATTTACCGCGCGCGCGCATTTCGGAAGGCGGCGGTCAGGTCGATGCGCCGGCGGGTGCGCTGCGCCTGGCGGCGCGACTGCTCGCGGGCTAAGCCAGCCCGCTTCCCGACCCTCGCTGCCGGATCTTACTGTGTTTGAATCCGTACGCGACGTAGAGCGCCAGCCCGATTGCCAGCCAAACGGCGAAGCGAATCCACGTTTCACCCGGCAGCCCGAACATCACGTAGACGCAGAGCAACACTGAGAGCGGCGCGACAACCCATACCCAGGCGACCCGGAACGGCCGAGGGCGGCTCGGTTCGGTATAGCGCAGGACCAGCACACCCGCCGAGACCAGCGCGAACGCGAACAGCGTTCCAATGTTCGTGAGATTGTAGGTCTCGTTCGCATCTCCGATCAATGCCCACAGCGCCACGAACGCTCCGGTAATGATGGTCGTGATGTACGGGACTCGGCGGTTGGCGGAGATCTTTGCTGCCCACGGCGGCAGCAAGCCGTCGCGCGCCATGGCGAAGAAAATCCGCGGCTGCCCGTACTGAAAGACGAGCAGCACCGCCGACATCGAGACGATCGCGCCCAATGCGACGATCCACCCGACCGTCCGGAAGCCCGCGACCTCCAGCGCCTTCGCGAGCGGGTCGGCGACGCCGAGGTCCGTGTACTTGACCATGCCGGTCAGCACGGCCCCAACGATCACATAGATCAGCGTACAGATCGCAAGCCCACCGAGGATCCCGATGGGGAGGTTCCGTTGCGGGTTCTTCGTCTCCTCCGCGGCTGTGGAGATCGCGTCGAATCCGATGTACGCGAAGAACACGATGGCGGCGCCCTGATGGATGCCGCGCCAACCGTTCGGCGCGAACGGATGGTAGTTCGTAGGCTCGATGTGTGTGAGTCCCGCGACGATGAACAGACCGAGCACGAGGAGCTTGATCACGACGAGGACGTTGTTCGTCCGCGCGCTCTCGCGAACACCCAGCAAGAGGAGCCAGGTGATCAGACCGACCACGAGAAACGCCGGCACATTGACGAGGATCGGAATACCGGCGATGTGTGGCGCACTATCGAGGAGACCGTGGATTTTGGGATCGGGACTGAGTAACGCGGTGCGATAGCCGGTCGTCAGCCAGTCAGGAGGGTGGACGCCGAAGTAGCCGATGAACGACTTGAAGTAGTCACCCCACGAAATCGCCACCGCCACGTTGCCGACGGCGTACTCGAGAATCAAATCCCATCCGATGATCCAGGCGACCACTTCGCCGAGCGTCGCGTAGGAATAGGCGTACGCGCTGCCCGCCTGCGGAATCATCGAGGCGAGCTCGGCATAGCATAGACCGGCGAGGGCGCAGCAGACACCCAGCAAGAGGAAGGAGAAGACGAGCGCAGGTCCTGCGCCCGCTCGCACCATGTTGCCCGCCGCGTCGTACTGGCCCGCGGCTGCCGTGCCGATCGCGCCGAAGATCCCGGCGCCGATGACGGCGCCGATCGCCAGCATGATGAGATCGCCGGCTCCGAGAACGCGCCGGAGCGACTGCGGCGTCTCGAGCTCGCTGACCAGGAGCTCCGCGATCGGCTTGCGCTTGAAGAGCTGGCGCACGCGTCCCCCTGCTGCCGGTTTTACGACGTGATGCTACGGATAGACGACGATGCCGTACACGTAATCGATCGGGCGCCCGTCCCGAGTCTTCGCCGGACTAAACACAAAATTCCACATGGTTTCCATGAATACGCGACGGTAGCCCGAATCCCTGATCGGAGGACTCACCTCAATCCTTGTCACGCGCCCGTCGGCCCGAATCCAGAACCGGACCTCGTGCTTCTTCCTTTCCTCGGGAGGCGCCCCCGCGGGGATAGTTGGTACCAAGCGCGGCGTGGGCCCGAAAATATCACTCGCGCTGTCACCTGAGCCAGGACCGGCATCCGCGCCGGTCCCGGTCCCGCTCCCCGTCCCGGTCCCCCCGGCCGACCCCGGTCCCTGTCCCGGGCCACCCGTCGTTCCATCGCCCGTCCCCACAACCGCCGGGGGCGGGGGCGGGGGCGGGGGCGGGGGCGGGCGCTTCAGAACGAGGCTGGGGGCGGGCATGTCGATCTTCACCGGTGCCGTGACTCGGGCAACAGTCGGAACCGTGACGGCTGCTGGCGGCGGGACGTTTTCCGCTCGCGCCGGCGGTACTGAGAGCGGGAGGGCGAACCAGCTGACCGCCGGCCGGCCGCCGCCGCCACCACCACCGCGCGGACCGCTACCGCCGCCACCTCCGTTTGCGAACAGAGCCGCACCGCGCCACAGCACGAGAATGGCGATGGCCACATGCGCGAGGACCGAGAGAGCAGCCGCCGGCCCTCCCCGCCGCTGGGGCAGTGGGAGCGCATAGCTGTCGAACATTGGGCGTGAAGTGGGAGGCACGGTTTATAGATACACTAGAAAGAAAAACGGGGCACGGTTTCAAGCTCCGCGCCCCGCGATTCACACGCAGATGGCCTCAGTGCGCCGCGGCTGCCGCCTCGGCCGGTGTAAATGCGATCACCTGGACCCCCGCTCCGCGCGCCACGTCCATCGCCCGCACGATCTCGCCGTATTTCCGGTTGGGCGCCGCCTTGATGAACATCAGCTTGACCGGCCGCTGGTCGTAGAGCTCGTGGAGCTTGGCGTCCAGCTGCTCGACCGGGACCGGCTGGGTGTTGATCGCGTACGAGCCGTCCGTCTTGAGCTCGAGCACAATCTGGTCACTCGATTGCTGCTTCTGCTTGGGCTGCGGCTTTTGTTCAGCCGGGACTTGGACGTCGAACTCCCGCCGCGACAGCGGCAGAGTGATCATGAAGATGATGAGGAGCACGAGCAGCACGTCGATCATCGGCGTGACGTTGATGTCCGAGCTGAGCCCGCCGCCAGATCCACCGCTTTGCATCGGTTAATGCCTTTCCGGATGCGCCGAGCGTTCCTGCTCGGCGATGGCGCCCACGACCCGCACTCCGGCCTTGCGGGCGATCTCGAGCGCCGCCTGCACGCGCGAGAATTCGATCCCCTCGTCGGCCCGGAGATACAGGATCTTGTCGACAGTCCGGTTGGCGTACAGGTTCGTCAGCTGCGCTGGCAAATCTGCGTCGCTGACGGAGCGCGGGCCGGTGTACTTCCCCGTTCTCGGATCGGTGATGTCCAGGTAGAACTTCCCATCCTTGTCGATACCCAGGCGGATCTCGCCTTCGCCCTCTTCCTTCGAGTCGGGATTCTTGGCGCGCGGAATCGACGCCTGGAATCCGGCGGTGATCGCCGGCGTCACGATCATGAAGATGATCAGCAGCACCAGCATCACGTCGATCATCGGCGTGACGTTGATGTTCGCCGCGACCGCGCCTTCCGTCTTTTTCCCGCCACCCATCGCCATGGTGCGTTATCCCTTGATGGGGCCGCTGGTCTGCGACGCCTTCTGAGTCTGGAACTCTTTGGTGAAGATCGACCGGCCGAACTCGCTGCCGACACTCTTGATGAGGTAGTCGATCAGCTCCTTCGACGTGTACGTCATCTCCACCGTGAGGAAGTCGATCTTCGTGGCGAAGTAGTTGTAGAGCCACACCGCCGGAATTGCGACGAGCAGACCGAACGCGGTCGTGATGAGCGCTTCCGCGACGCCGCCCGTGATCGCGGCGAGCGAGCCGGATCCGCCCGACGCCGACATGCCTTGGAACGCTGTCACGATACCCATCGTCGTCCCGAGCAGGCCGACGAACGGCGCGGTCGCGCCCGTCGTCGCCAGAATGCCCAGGCCGCGCTTCAGCTCGGCGGTGATGATGAGCATCTGCCGCTCGACCGCACGCTCGGCGGAGTTGATGTCCGCGGCCGTGATGGTCGCCCGATCGCGCAGCAGCGGTTTCACCTCGGCGAGCGCCTCACCCAGTACGCGCGCGACGTGGCTCTTCTTGTTCTTCTCGGCGAGCGCGATGGCGCCGTCGAGCTGCTCCTCTTGCAGGTAGCGCGAGAATTCAGGCGCGAACTTCCGCGTCTCCTTCTGCGATTTCCTGAGGTAGATCTGCTTGGAGATGCTGACCGCCCATGACCAGGCCGACATGATGAACATCACGACGACAATCCCTTTGGCGAACGGCCCCATCGATGACCATAGCTCAGCGTAACTCATTGTCTCTCCCCTATCTCTTGATCTTGAAGTCGATCGGCAGGTTCACCAGCACACGCACCGCCCGCCCATGCACGCGCGCGGGACGGAACAGCGCCCGCAAAACGTAAGTCTTGGCCGGTTGGTCGAAGCCTGGATTGGGACTTTGAATGACTTTCACCGACGGCGGCTCGGCGCGGCCCGACGTATCGATGATCGCTTGCACCAGCACGCGTCCCTGCACGCCCGCCTGGCGCAGCAGGTCCGGGTAGTTCAGCGCCGGCCCCGACAGCACCTCGGGCCGCTCCTCGACGACCGACTCCATGAACACCTGATCGGACGACGGCACGATGCCCGTGCCGATACCGCCTTCGACGCCCGTCCCCGTGTAGTCCTTGGGATCGAAGTGCTCTTGCAGATTGATCGGCGGAATATTCGTCGGGATGTCGGTCGGGGCGACAACAGTTTGGAAGCCCTTCAACTGCGGCACATCCACGACGGGGGGCTGCTCTTCCGGCTTCTTCTGTTCTTCCTGGTTGAGGAATACCAGTGTGGTGTCCGGGGGACCTTCGTCCTTCTTCTCTCCGGCGGTCAGCGTCGCGACGACCGCCGCAAGCACGATCACGCTGTGCCCCACGAGCGATACGAAGCCGAGGCCAAAGGCACCCTTCTTGTTCGTCTTGCGACTGGATTCGATGAGATGGTCAAACACCGCCGTCTCCTCCGGGCTGGTGGACTAGTTCGCTTAGTAATAGTACCCGGCCCAACATGCCCGCTAGTAGGGCAAAGATTACAAAACGATGACAGCCGGATGAGCCCACGGCTGGGCGCTTATCGCGCATGTCCGGCGCCGTTCCGGATGGCGAATTCGTACGGGATGCGCACCCGCATCCGGACTGCCGTTCCGCCGACCATTGCCGGGCGAAACAAGGTCGCCAGCAGCGCATGTCGCACCGGCGCGACGAAACCGGGATTGGTGGCCGAGACGATCGCGATCGATTGCGCGAGCACGCGCCCCGTGGTGTCGACGACCGCCTCGAGCACGACCCTTCCCTGGACTCCAGCCTGGCGCAACAGGTCTGGGTAGACGGGGAGCGGGCCGCTCAGCACCTCGGCGTGTTCCTCGGTGAACAGCGTCCCCATGCCGCCCGGCAGACCCGTGGTCGGCGTGCTCACGGCGCCGGCGTAGACCGGCGAGAACGATGGCATCAGCGCCCCAGTTTGGGGCAGCGGCGTCGCTATCGAGATGCTACCAATGTCGGGCTGCACCACGGTGATCGGACCTGGGAGCGAGACTCCCCCACTCTTCTCGACCGGAGAGGCCGGCTGAAAGACGATCGGGCGTTCGATCGGCGGAGTCGGATCTGACCGTCCCGCCTTGGCGGTACCGAATAGCACCGCGGCGCCCAGGCCGACATGCAAAGTAATAGAAGCAACTGAGCTGAAGGTGCGCATCGTATCACTCCTGAGGGAGTTTGAAATCGACCGCGATCGTAATCCACGCCTCGATTCGTGCACCAGCGAATTTGGCCGGTCGGAATCGAGCGGCACTCAAAGCCAGAATCGCAGGCGTCGAGAATTCCGCGTCTGTGGTGCGCAGCACCAGCATTGACGACGGCACAACACGACCATGTGTGTTCACAAGAGCTTTCAAGACGACGCGACCTTCGATTCCTGCTCGCCGCATCGCTTCCGGATATACCGGTTGAGACATGCTGACCAGCGTGGGAAAGACATCGGGGATTGGTCCGGGCCACGGCACGAAGGGACAACACGGCATCGGCTCGACGAGATTCTCGATTCCGGAGCAGACAAACGCGTAGGTCGGTTCTTGGGGAGAGGCAGGAACCGCGGGCGACCAATGCAGCGCGGCGGTCACGAGCACGGTGGGGATCAACGCGTGCACGACGAACCGCTCGAGCGGAGGGAGATTCTGAGTTCGCGCCAGGTCATCGTACATGGTCGGCTCTCAGCTGTGTGTGTCCATCTGAGAGATACCGACGTCCGGTGACCCGGTACTTGCACGTCAATTACGCAATGATGACAACCGGATGTGGATCTACCCGCGCGGTAACTCCACCGTGAACGTCGTCCCGCGCCCCGGGCGGCTCTGCACATCGATTGTGCCGCCGTGCGCCTCGGCGATCCACTTGCTGATCGCGAGGCCGAGGCCGGTGCCGGCGCGCTCGCTCGTCCGGGTGCGCGCGGCGTCGGCGCGCCAGAAGCGGTCGAAGACGTGCGGCAAGTCGCCGGGTGCGATCCCGATACCGGTGTCCGCCACCGTGAACACGGCCCGCCCGTCGTTGCCGCTAAGCTCCACCGAGACCTGCCCGCCGCGCGGGGTGTATTTCACCGCGTTCTCGATGAGGTTGAGTGCGAGCTGACGGATGCGACTCCGGTCGACGGGGAACACCAGCGGCTCGGGCGGGAGCCGGATTTCGATCCCCACACCGGCGTGCTCGGCGAGCAGCTCCCCGGTCTCTCCCGCTTCCGCGATGATGTCGCGCAGATCCACCGATTCGCGGTGCAGATCGGCACGGCCCTCATCGGCGCGCGCCAGGGTCAGCAACGACTCCAGCAGCTCCGTCATGCGGTTCACTTCCTGGAGCGTCTCTTCCAGGGCCGCGAGCGTCTCCGGCGGCATATCCGGACGCGTGATGGCGCGCTCGACGCCGGCGCGCACAACCGTGAGCGGGGTCTTCAGCTCGTGGCTCGCGTCCGCGGTGAAACGCCGCAACGCCGCAAAGCTGCGTTCCAGGCGCGTCATCATCTGATTCAGCGTCTCGGCGAGCCGGCCGAGCTCGTCGCGCTCCATCGGAACGGCGAGGCGCCGGTGCAGGCTCCGGCCGTCGGTGATCTCCCGAACCTCCGTGATCATCCGGTCCACCGGTTCGAGAGCGCGGCCCGCGATCCAGCCGCCGACCAGAATCGCGGGCACCACGCCGACGAAGAATGCGATCATGATCGTCAGCAGCAGCTGTTCGAGGCGTAGCTCCGCGGAGCGCGTATTGGCGCCCGCGAAGATGGCGCCGAACTGATCGCCCGCGTCGGGAACCGCGCGCACGATGTAGTGCATTGTTGGACCGTTCGGCTCGATCCGAAAGCGACCCGGCAGGTGCGACGCTCCCGCCGCCGGCGCGCGCGTGATCGCATTCAGCTGCTCGAACTCGGCGAAGGTGAGCGCGCGCGCATCGGGGGACGCGAACAGCAGCCGCCCGTCGCGGCTCGTCACGAGCAGGAAGTCGGGGACGACCTCGAGCACCGCCGCGACCTCCGGCGTCAGCACCGGCCGCCCGGCGGTGTCCTTCTCCACCAGCACCCCGCGGGCGTGATAACTCTCGGCCAGAATCCCCGCCGTCAGATCGGCTTCCGACTGGATGCGGCGATCGAGATCCTGATAGGTGGCGCTGCGGCGCCCGAAATAAAGGACAATCGCGAAGACGGCGATGCTGAGGATCAGCGCGGTCGCGTACCAGACGGTCATCCGCGCGCGAATACTCTGCACGATTACGCCCGCACCACGTATCCCACGCCGCGCACCGTGTGGATCAGCTTCGGCTCCTTCGCGTGATCGATTTTCTTGCGCAGCCGCGTGATGACCACGTCGACGATGTTGGTCCCGGGATCGAAGTGATAATCCCAGGCGTATTCGGTGATCAGCGTGCGCGACATCACCCGGCCCTGATGCCGCATCAGGTACTCGAGCACCGCGTATTCTTTCGGCGTGAGCTCGATGCGCTTGCCGTCCCGCGTGACCTCACGGCTGCCGGTGTCGAGCAGGAGACCATTCACCTTCAGCGTCGGCGGCGCGATCGCCTTCGGCCGGCGCCCCAGCGCCTCTACGCGCGCCAGCAGCTCTTCGAACGCGAACGGCTTCGTGACGTAATCATCCGCGCCCATGCGCAACGCCTGGACCTTGAAGTCCACCGAGTCCTGCGCCGTCAGCACGAGCACCGGCAAGCCCACACCGCGGTCGCGCAGCGTTCTCAAGACATCGATGCCGGATACTTTCGGCAGGCGCAGGTCGAGGACCATGATGTCGTAGTTCGCGCCCCGCCCGCTGGCGCGCCGCAGCCCCTCGTCGCCGTCCCCCACGAGCTCGACGTGGTACCCCGCTTCATCGAGACCGCGGCGCACATAGTCTCCAACCGTCTTGTCGTCCTCGACGACGAGGATTTTCATCCGACTGGAAGGAACACCTTGAAGTTTGTTCCCACGCCCATCTGCGATTCTACCTCGATGCGGCCGCGATGCTCTTCGACGATGCCGTATGCGACCGACAGGCCGAGACCCGTACCCCTGCCCTGCGGCTTGGTCGTGAAGAACGGCTCGAAAATCTTGGGCAAGTCTTCCTGCCGGATGCCCGTACCCGTGTCGATGAACTCCGCCAGGATTTCGTCGCTGCGCTGCGGGTTGCGCCGCGTCCGGACCGTGAGCACGCCCCGCGAGTTCATCGCGTCCATCGCGTTCAGCATCAGCGCCATGAAACACTGCACCAGCCGCTCGGCGTCGGCCGGGAACGGCGGCAGCCCGGCCTCGAGCTCCCGTTCGATCGTGAGCCACTTGAACCGCTCGTGATGCTTGAGGAGAAACAGCGTCTGCTCGATGATCGCGTTGATGTCCGCGGGCGCCTTGTGGCCGCTTTGCTTGTTAGGCCGCGAGAAGTCGAGCAACCCTTCGACGATGCGCCGGCAGCGCAGTACTTCGGTATCGACGATGCGGAGATACTCCTCCTGGCCCTGGCGCTCCTGCTCCGGCAGGTCTGCAACGCGCAGGCTCAGCGCTTCGCTGCACGCGAGGATCGTGGCGAGCGGATTGTTGATCTCGTGCATCACCCCGGCGGCCAGCTGGCCGACGGCGGCGAGCTTCTCGCTCTGCGCCAGGCGCTGTTGGGCCTGGCGCCAGGCGGTGACATCCTCGCCGATCGTGATGACATGCGAAATATCTTCGCCGTCCGTCCGCATCGGGATTTTCGTGATGCGGTAGTGGCGCGCTTCACCGGTCGCCTGGGAGTCCATCTCGACGGTCTGGATCTCGCCGGTCTGGAACACGCGGTCGAACTCGCGCTTGAGCAGCTCGCGCGGCTGGCGGTCCAGCACCTCGAACACCTCGCGGCCCAGCGCGTCCTCGCGGGATACACCCTGCGTCCCCGCCTCGCGCTTGCGATTCCAGGCGCGGATGCGATAGGCCCGATCGATCACGTACAAGCCGACCGGCATCGAGTCGATGATGCGGGCGGCGAAGTTGCGCTGTGTTTCGAGCTCTCGGGTGCGGAGGGCGACCTCCGAGGCGAGGTCCTGGGACAACTCGTTCGCCGCGAGCACGGGCGCGAGCATCTGGGCCACGACGACCAGCACGTCGTGCGCCATCCGCTCGTAGCGTCCCTCCGGAATGATGACCTCGAAGCACCCGAGGGCCTCGTCTTCGTGGACCAGAGGGAGGCGGAGCAGCGTGCCGCCGGCGACCGATTCGCGGTGCGGTCCCTCAGCTACCCAGCCGGCGACGGCGGGATCGTAGCCGGGAAGCTGCGCTTCATCTTCGGGGCTGTTGATGGGGACAAAGCGTGAGCCGTCCGGGGAGCGCAGCCAGAGGCGGCAGCGGCGCAACGCGAGTCCGCGGCGCAGCACGCCGACGACCCCTGCCAGCCCTTCTTCGGCAGGCCGGCCCGCTGCCAGCACTTTAGCGACTTCGGCGAGGACCTCGAGACCGGGATGATCCGAGGTCAGCGTCGGCGCGACCATAAGGTCGCTAACCTAGGGATGCCGCTCCCCGCGCGCCAGCGGCGCCTCCCCACGGAACGCGAGCAGACCACGCATGACCGGCCTCCCGCCGCTGAGGAAGGCGGTGGGACCGATCACTATGGCGAAGTGCGGGGCGTTGCCGCTGCCCACGCTGAACGCCGGGAGCACCGAGACCCCCACCCATCGGGATCCCAGCGACATCGGCGAGCCGGCAGCAGTGTAGCCGCTGAGCTCGAAGGTCAGGTCGAACCCAATCCCGGTGCCGTGCTCATCGGCTCCGAACTGCGCGATGGACTTCATGCGTGTCCGGGCGGACAGTGTCGCCGCGAACACAGCGCCCTTCTGACCACCCAGCACGGCGCTCTCGTTCATGAATGTGCCCACGCGAGCAGCGAGCCCCAGCGCGGCGAAGCCACGCGAGGGCCGGCGCACGTAACCGATCTCGGCTGATTCGATCTGCCAGTATGCACCGAGCGTCGCTACGAACCCGAAGCTAATGGCGTGCCGGCGCACTTTGGTCGATTGCGCGCTATCCGATTGCGGGGTATTCGATTGCGCGGCGAGCGTCGTAGACAAAGCTGCCAGGGCAACCAACATTGATACGATGGACCGTCGCACGTTCATGCTCCTGACTGGTGCGGCCGCTGTACTGCCCGTCGGGCGCCCTCGCCCGCTGCGAGCGCTCGGCAACCTGCGCTTCGATCTCGACGACCAGCGTCGCCTGTCGCTGTGGTACAACGGTCCCGATCGGTCCGTCCCGTTGCTGCGAAACGCAGCACTGGGCGTTTGGATCGGCGATACACTCGCCACCCTGGCTGACTTGGAAGACGTCAGCGTGGGGAACCGCCGCCCACCCGGCGGCGAGTCCCTTGTGATCCGGGGACGAACCCCGGCTCCGGCAGGTGCCGCATCCGGCAGCGTTTGGATCGAGGCAGAGTTCTTTGCTCTGGACTCTGTTGCTCGCGGCGCGATCACCGTCAGCATCTATCCCGATCGCGTGCTTGCTACGATCCGCGGTATACGGTTCTTCGCAACTTCCGAGCCAGACTTCCTTCCCGGTCTTCCGGGTGACGGACCTCTCATTGCCCTCGTGAGCGGCTACCAGTCGTGGAGCGCGTGCCACGTAGCTTCGCTGCCTGCAGACGCGACTGGCTTTGGCGCGATCGGCGTAACTCGTGCAGGACGCGGCTTCGCCGCTGTGTGGGACCCCGGTGAGGCTGGGGAAGGCAAAGTGAGGCTTGCCGCTGATGGGAAGCTGGAGGCAGTCAGCGAATGGTCGCCCGCCCGTCCTGTGCGACCGGACGGCGACGTCGCGACGTTGCGGCTTGCCTACATGCCTGCGGGCGACGGCCTGGGGGCGCTGACCGCCGCCGCAACACCTCCGTCGTCCGTGGACCGCGAACGTGTCGCGGCGCTGTCGGTTCCCACCGGGTGGTCTTCGTGGTACGAACTCGGTGCCGATGTGACCGAAGGCGATATGCTGGCGAATATCGGCTTCTGCGGCGTGCACTTCGACCGCCGCTTCTTTCGCTACATCCTGCTCGACGACGGCTATCAGCGCGCCGCGGGCGATTGGGATACGAACAGCAAGTTTCCCCATGGCCACCGGTGGCTGACCGATCGCGTGCATGCCGCGGGCTTTCAGGCAGGCCTGTGGGTGGCGCCCTTCGCGGTCGCCGAGCAATCGGACATCGCGAGAGCGAATCCATCCTGGCTCCTCAAGGGGCCCCTCCCGGCGCCCGACGGGACTCCCCTTGTCGTGGATACGCGCGAGCGTTGGGGCGGCCGGATTGTCGCCCTCGATGGCGCGCACCCCGGCGTCCAGCAATGGCTGTACGATCTCGCACGCCGCGTCGTGCGCGACTGGGGCTACGACTATCTCAAGATCGATTTTCTCGAATGGGCGACAGGCGGCGTGACCCACTACGGCGGCCTGACCCGCGCCGAAGCCTACCGCGGCGGACTCACTGCGCTGCGCGCAGGACTTGGCACGGAGGCCTTTCTGCTCGGGTGTGGGGCGCCATTGCAGCATGCGGCCGGCCTGGTGGACGGAATGCGGATCGGCGACGACGTGGACGCGAGCTGGAACGGCATTCAATCACCGGCGCGGGCTACGGCGCTGCGCAGCTTCTATCACCGATCCGTCTGGCTCAACGACCCCGATTGCCTTGTCGTGCGGCCGCCCCTCACTCTCGAGGAAGCGCGCGTGTGGGCCTCCGTGGTCGCGATGTCTGGAGGGATGAGCATCTTCTCGGACAATCTTCCCAAGCTGCCGGCTGAGCGGTTGCCAATTTTGCAGAAGACAATTCCCGTCGCCGCCCAGACGACGACTCCGGCGCGTCCCGCTGGAACGCAGAGTGACGAGCCCGAGATTGCCCCGGCGATCACCGCCGGCAAGACGATCGTCCGTCTGCGTGGGCCGTGGCGTCTTCGTACGGGCGACGACGTACGATACGGGTCACGCGACTACGATGACGAAACGTGGGAGATGATCGCTGTCCCGCTGACCTGGGAGCAATCCGGTCATCCCGACTACGATGGCTCGGCCTGGTATCGCACACACTTCACCGTGCCGTCCGCCCCCACCCCTCCCGACGAGGTGCGGCTCGATCTCGGCAAGGTGGATGATGTCGACGAGACATTCATCAACGGCATCAAGGTCGGGGGCACCAGCGGCTGGCGCAGCTACCGCCAATACGCCGTCCCGGCGGCCGCGCTCAACTGGGGCGGGGACAATGTTCTTGCCGTGCACGTCACCGATACCGGTGGTCCCGGAGGGCTGTGGAGCGTCACACGCGACCGGCCGGCATCCACATGGATTGTCGAAGGCGCTCCCCGCTGGTGGACGCTCGCGCTGGTGAATTGGGAGGAAGAGCCGCGCACCGTTGTGCAGAGCCTGGCGGCGTTGGGGATTGCCGGTACCCGCTTTGTCGTCTACGACGTCTGGGCAGAGCGGCCGATGACTGATGTCTCACAGACACTCGGCGCCACGATAGCGCCACACTCCGCCCTGGTCGTGGCATTGCGGCCAAGTGTCACGCGGCCGCAGATCATCGGCTCGACGCGGCACGTCGTGCAGGGCACGATCGACATTCGCGAGGACCGGTGGGACGTCAGGACGCGCACGCTCTACGCGAAGTCGGTGAATCTCGACGGCCGCCCATACGCCGTCACCATCGCGGTCCCTCGCGGAATGCGCGTCAGAGCGTGCAAGTCAGACGTCGCATGCACGGTGAAGCGGCTCGCCAGCGGACACGGCGTGGTGGAATGGCCGGCCGGGACTGGGGCGGATGTCGAGTGGTCCGTGACCTTCAGATCGAGCGCGAGGCGCTAGAGACGCACCTGCGCACCGCTGAAACGCGCTCCTTGTGTCACGTAACGCTGCGCCAAGAGGCACACCACAAGGACAGGCAACGTCACCAGGACCGCGGCCGCCATCTGATACGGCCAATTGGCGGCGTACGCGGTGTGAAAGTGCGTCAGCGCCACCTCCGCGACTTCCATTCTGGCGGTACGCGTGACGACCAGCGGCCACAGGAAGTTGCGCCACTGGTCCGTAAACGCGAGCACCGCCACAGCGGCCACCGCCGGTCTCGCGAGCGGCAGCGCGACGCGCCAGAAGAGGGTCCACTCCCCCGCTCCGTCCAACCGGGCGGCATCCTCCACGTCACGGGGCAGCATGATGAACGTTTGCCGCATCAGGAAGATGCCCCACACCGACACCAGCTCCGTCGAGATCAAGCCGGGATAGGTGTCGACCCAGCCCAGAGCGTCGATCATCAGATAGCGAGGAATCAGGAGCAAGATCGCCGGGATGGCCAACATCGCGAGCAACGTGGTCCAGATCCCGTCGCGACCTGGGAAGCGCAGCCGCGCGAGCGCATATCCCGCCGTCGCGCTCGTGAGCACTTGGCCGATCATGACACAGCCGGCGAGGATTGCCGTGTTCACAAGGACCCGAGTGTAGGGCAACGCCTCGAGTGCCGCGGCGTAGTTACCAGTCGTAGGCGACGCGGGAAGCAATGGCGGTGGCCAGCGCAGGAGCTCACCCTCGCCCATGAACGAGACCGAGATCATATAGAGGAAGGGAGCGACCATGAGGACACCCACCGCGGCAAGCAGGAGCCTACGCATGTCGCGCCTGCCTCCGCAGCAGCGCGAGCTGCGGCCATCTGAAGACCAAAAGGACCACAGCGAGCATCAGAGCCAGCGCGCTCGCCATGCCAAACGCCTGCGGTCCAAATGCGGTCCGGTAGATGCGATGGACCACGACGTCGGTCGCGTGCAACGGCGATGGGCCGCCCTGGGTGAGCACGAACACGAGCGTGAACATTTGCAGCGCGCTGATCACGCCGGTCAGAAACACAAACCAGGTCACGGGTCGGAGCAACGGGAGTGTGACGCGCCGAAAGCGGCGCCACGCCCCCGCGCCGTCGACCAGCGCCGCATCGAAGTACGCTTGCGGGATCACGTCGAGGCCGGCGAGGAACACCAGCATCTGACCGCCCACGTGCACCCAGATGGACACCAGCATCAATGCGAGGAGCGCCGTGTTCGGATTGCTCAGCCAGTCTGCACGCCCCAGCCCCAGCGAACCGGCGCCATAGATCGCCTGCCACAGCAAGGCGGCGGCGACGACCGAGGAGACATACGGCAGCAGGAACGCCGCGCGGTAGAGGCGGCTCCCCTTCCGCTTGTACCGGTGCACTGCCAGGGCCGCGCCGAGCGCGAGCGCAACCGATATCGGCACGTACAAGGTGTAGGCCCCGCTCGTGACAAACGAATTCCAGGTCAACGGATCGCGCAGCAGCGCGCGGAAGTCTGCCAGGGTCGCCAGATAGATCGCGTAGATCGCGGGACCAATCGTGAAGATCATCAGGTGCAACGCGGCGGGTGCGAGAAACCCCCACGCAAGCGCAGTTTCACGCCGGTTGCGCGCCGGCGTGCGCTCGGCCCAGCGCAGCGCCCCGATCGCCATCGGCCCCAGCAAGGCACAAGGCACCAGCAGGATCAGCCATGTGGACGCTTCGGCCTCGGCGGGCACCGAGCGCAGCTCGATCCAGCGGCCCGACCCGATCAACACCGCCACGACGGCACGCAGCTCACCGTCGATCCGCACGCGGCGCGGCGCGGACTCCCCCGGCTCGCCGGCGACGATTTCTCCACCGCGGACCATGGACGCCAGATCAGTGATCGCGACGCGCGTGCGCGGTGGCGGCAGTCGCGTCGCCGCCTCTTGCAGCAGGCGGCGCGTGTCGACCAGCCAACGGTCTGTGCTCTGGCGCGCCGCCGCGCGCACGTCGAGATAGCCCGCGAGCGCGAGCAGCAGCGCTGCGCCGACATAGCCGCCACGTCGCAGCGAGTGCTCTCGGAACGCGATCGTGGCGGCCGCGCCAACGGCAAGGATCGCGGCGGGGAAAACGAATCCGAAGCCGCCGGGGAGCGGACCGTGCGGTGCGGGTCGCGGCTGTACGGCAACGGCGCCCACGACCTCCTGTCCGTCGCGGTCCTTCACCGGGACAAGCGCGACGCCGTTGCGCCAGCGTCCACCGGCAGCAAGGTGCTGCAGATCGTCAGGAGAAAGCGGCGGTGCGGTCGCATCCACGAGCGGCGCAGTCCCGAAGTACACCTCCACATCTGAGGACCAGCCGGGCAGCGTGCTCAGCGCGCGGGCCTGCGTCAGCAACGACGGCAAGTCATAGCTGCGGGCAGCGGACGAGAGAGAGGAAGGCGCCGGTGGAGGTTGCGGTGGCGGAGTCTGGCGGCGGCCGCGGAGTCCCGCTCGTCGACGTGGCGGCGGCGGTGGGGGCGCGGGCGGGGGCGGGGGAGGCGTGACCGCGGCGATGTAGGCCGCTGTCGTCCCGGCCATGCGAAACGCGAACGCCCGCTCGTAGCGCCGTTGCGCCGTCGTGACCACGATGAGGACCAGAGCGGCGGCGACGGTCGCGGCGGCCGACGCACCAACGGCCCAGACCCGCGAATTCACGCGAGCGGCGCTCCCGCGGCATCGAAGAGATACAGTCGGCGTCGATCCACTTTGACGCCCACACGGGTCCCGACGCGTACGTCGGCGAAGCCGGGCAGGCGCGCGACCAGGGGTTGGCCACCCGTATTCAGGTGCACCAGCGTTTCGCTCCCGAGCGGCTCGACGACCAGGACGTCTGCGTTACCGACGCCTTTGTCGACCGCGCAGAGATCCACGAACTCGGGACGAATGCCGACCTGGAGTTCCCCCTCGTAGCTCGACAGCTCGATCGGAATCGACAGGCTACCCGCTTCGATGACCCGTTCCCCTTCCCCCGTCCCCCTTCCCCGTCCGTGGAGCACATTCATCCCCGGCGTGCCGACGAAACGCGCGACGTGCACGTCGGCGGGACGCTGGTAGACCTCTTCCGGCGTTCCGACTTGGCGCAGCCGCCCTTCATGCAGCACCGCGATGCGCTGACCCATGGTCATCGCCTCGGTCTGATCGTGCGTCACATAGATCATCGTGGCGCCGAGGGCACGATGCAGCGCCAGCAGCTCGCCACGCAGCTCGATCCGGAGTGTCGCGTCCAGCCGCGACAGCGGCTCGTCAAAGAGAAATGCCTGCGGACCGCGCACGATGGCGCGGCCCAGCGCCGCGCGCTGGCGTTCCCCCTCCGACAGCTTCTCCGGCGCGCGGTCGAGCACCGCTTGGAGTCCCAGACGCGCTACCGCCTCGAGCACGCGACGGGCGATCTGCGCATCCGACACGCCGCGCATCTCGAGCGGGAAGGCGATGTTTTCCCGGACCGTGAGATGGGGATACAGCGCGGGGCTTTGAAACACCATCGCGACGTCGCGGTCCGCGGGCGGGGCGTGCGTCACGATGCGCTCGCCGATCACGACGTCACCGGTAGTGGGCTCTTCTAACCCGGCGATGCAGCGGAGCACGGTCGTCTTGCCGGATCCGGACGGGCCGAGGAGCACGAGCAGCTCCCCGTCCCGCACGTCGAGATCGAGGGGGTGCAACGCCTGGACGCCGCCGTCGAAGACCTTGCTCAGCCGGCGGAGCGTGACCGACGCCATCCGTTATGCCGTCAGGGCGATAGGAACGCCCGCGCGAGCCCGTACACGACGGCCCACACGACGAAGCCCGTCACGATCACACCGGGGATCTTCTCGATCGGTTTCGTGGTCGCTCCGGTGGTCGCCGTCAGGGAGTTGATCTCGAGGAGCGCTGCCACGACAAGGACGCTCGCCCAATACGCGGCGTGATTGCCGCCTCCCGGCAGCGTGAAGTGTGACGCCGCGCCCATGTAGAACAGCATCGGGATCGAGAAGACGACGTTGGTGCGCGACGCGAGGAATGCGCGCCGCGCCGCCACCGGCGCCGCTGCGTTCGCCTGGCCACCCGACGCGGCCGCCTTCGCCGAAGCGATCACGATCTGCTGTTTGGGCCAGATGACGAGAACGACGTTCAAGAACATCAGCGTGCCGAAGAGCGCACCGGTGAGAATCGTGATGGCCCACGGCGTCGACCAGCCGGCGGCGCCGAGCGGCGATTCGCCGATGCGCTTCCCGATGATCGCGATACCGGTGAGGAACGTCAGGATCGCACCGCCGCGAAACCAGCGCAGAGCACGCGGCAGCAACTTTTGCGTCGCGGTGCTTTTTGCACCGGGGTCCGCCTCGGCCATAAACGGCCCCTGCACGAAATTGAAGTAGTACAGGAGGCCGATCCACGTAATGCCGCCCAGATAATGCAGCCAGCGCAGCAGAAACTCCGCCACGAGCGCCTCCGGTTGAGGGAGAGGACAGACGTCCGCGGACGCCAAGATATGGAGGGAACCGTGCCGCGCAATGCGGGGTTTGAGACCCACACTCCTGAAGGATTGGACGCGATGCCACCAGTCACAGAGCAGAATGCCGGCAGGGCGAGTACCGAAACGCGACATACGCTTCCCCCGCTGCCATACGACTTCGCGGCGCTCGAGCCGTATATCGACGCGCAGACGATGCAGATCCATCATGACAAGCATCATCAAGCCTATATCACAAACCTCAACAACGCGCTGAACAAGCATCCCGAGCTGTTCGACAAGACCCTCGAGGAGCTGCTGCGCGGCATCAATTCAATCCCCGAAGACATCCGCACGACCGTTCGCAACAATGGCGGCGGACATCACAACCACTCGCTGTTCTGGACGATCATGGCACCCGCGGGCAACGGCGGTGGCGGCGAACCGAGCGGCACGCTCGCCGACGCCATCAAGCGGACGTTCGGCGAGTTCGCGAAACTCAAGGAGCAGCTCTCCAACGCCGCGACGACCCACTTCGGCAGCGGCTGGGGGTGGCTCACGGTCGCGAACGGTAAGCTCGAGATCGGCAGCCGGCCGAATCAGGACAGCCCCGTCATGGACGGCAAGGTCCCGATCCTCGGCGTCGATGTGTGGGAGCACGCCTACTACCTCAAATACCAGAACCGCCGGCCGGACTACGTGACGGCCTGGTGGAACGTGGTGAACTGGGAGGAAGTGGCGCGCCGGTACGCAGCGGCCCTATAGGCGGTCCGCGAAAATTCGGTTCACCGTAGTGAGCAGCATCTCGAGGTCGACGGGCTTCGACAGCACATCTTCGACCTCGAGCTGAGCTCCAGACCACTCGCGCGTGGCCGCCGAGAGGATGACGATGGGAATCCCGTGGAGGCGGGGGATCTGGCGCTGGACCCCAAGAAACTGCTTCCCATCCATGACCGGCATCTTGTAATCAAGCAGGATCAAGTCGGGCGGATCCATCTTCTCGAGCGTTTGCAGAGCGTGCTGACCATCGCGCGCCGTGTAAACGGCAAACCCAGCCTCCGTCAGGAAGTCCCTGAGCTCCAGCCGGGTATCCATATCATCGTCTACCAATAGGATCGAAGGCACCTGTCACATTAACGTGGCACGTCCGGCCGCCGTGAGAATCGTTGGGTTTAGATCCTCGGACGGAGATCGCAATCACATTCGGAAGTGTGCATTTACCGACGAGAGGGATTTATTCGTCGAGCGGTGAGGCTGAGATCTCTGCGTTCCCCTCCTCATCGTAGTTGACCGTGACACGCCACGGACGGCAGCAGACCTGACAATCTTCGACATAATCCTGCACCGATCCTCCGCCCGCGTCGATGCCGATTTCGTTCGGCTCGCCGCAGTAGGGACACATCACGATCCCCTCGGTATCGGCAGTGCCGTCACCGAGTGAAAACTCCTCGTCGAGGTTGTCATCGGCGAACTCGACCATCAGTCGCCCCAGCCCATGCGTTGCCGCAGCGACGTGACATGCGCGGTGTGATGGCGGCCGTGCCACCCGTACAACGCGAGCATCGTATCGAGCGACGGCGCCCCCCATTGCGGGTGTTTGATCGTGCGCGCGAAATCGGCCGGCGACATTGCTCGGAGCAGCGTCACCCAGCGCCGATGCAGCGCCGTCAATAGATCGAGCGACATCGCGATTGGAGCACGCATCTCCGGCGTCTTCGCCCAGTCCTTCTCTTCGTAGGTCTTGATCGCCGGATTGTGCTCCGTGAGGCCCCACTTGAAGCGCATATACGCGTTCATATGACTGTCGGGGAGATGATGCGCGACCTGCCGGACGGTCCATCCACCGGTGCGGTACGGCGTGTCGAGCTGCGCGTCATCGAGCCCGGCCACCGCGCGCCGGAAATTCTCCGGCGCCGCGGCGATCTGCTCGATCGTTGCCGCGCGCTCCGCCGTCGATAGGGCGCTCACGGGCGTGAACTTGCCGATCGGATACCGCTCGTCGGTCACTGGTCGACTCGCCAGCTGGTGGTCAACTCCGTGGTCCCCCACTTGATCCGCAGCGCGCCGCGGAGCTCGGCATACCCGGTCTTGGGGTCCGGCGCATCGGGTACGAGATAAATCGACAGCGAAGGTTCCGGTTCCGCCATGGTCCGGCTCGTCAGCGTAACTCGGCCGAGATCCTTGGAGGCATCGCGGTCTGTACCCCATTGCCCCGTTCCGCGATTCACGATCAGCGCGTATCCGGTGCGAGTATAAAGAATGAAGAGCGAGTAGTCGCCGCGCGGCAGCTTCAGGTCGCCCAGCGTGATGTCGAGATCGCTGTGGAGCGTCGTGGCCATGTTGGCCCCGAAGCGCCACACGGTGTCGAGCGGGATCAGGCCGCCTTCGACCTTGCGGCCGCGCGCGTGCGGTTGCCCATACGAGACGGCGATGCGCGACGGACCGGACAGGCTCGCATCCTCTTCGTACCACTGGTTTCCAATGCGACGCGCGTTGAGATGCACTTCCACCGACGCGAGGCTGCTCGCCGCGATGCGCAGGGGCGGGGGCGGGGGCGGGGGAGTTGCTTGAGCGAGAATGACGACCGGAAGCAAGAGGACAATCACGCGACTCTCCGAGGCCAGGGTGAGCGACGGAGAGAAAAATGGAATCAGTTTCGTGCGGCGGCCAGTGACGCCTTACCCGCAAGTCTTGCACCCACGCACCAGTGGAGCGGATGGGATTCGAACCCACGACCCCCTGGTTGCAAACCAGGTGCTCTCCCAACTGAGCTACCGCCCCCGCAACGAAAATAGGTACGCGAGCGTGGGACGGGTAGAGCGTCTCAAAAAAATCAATCACGCGATGGAGCGCCACCTTGGGAATTAGCTCTCATGTTGCGCGCGTGCGACATTCGCGATGCACTGGAACGATTCCGCCGCTCGGGAATACCGCACATGGAGAAAGCATCATGACACGACCCACGCTCGCACTTGTCTTCGTTTGCACCGCGCATGCAGCATGCACCCGCGGCACGCAAGCAGCCCCGCTGCGCCTCGGCACGACGACGACTGTCGAGCAGTCCGGTGCCTTGGCGCTCCTCGACTCACTGCACCCGATGATTCCCGTCCGCGCCGTCGTCGGCGCGTCGGGAACGATCCTGCGCTCCGCCGCCGCGGGTGATCTGGACGTCGTCATCACCCATGCGCCCGATCTCGAGCAACGACTGCTGATCGATCCGGGACACGCGGCACTCCGTTGTCCGTTTGTGACGAGTCGTTTCGCGATCGTCGGGCCGGCTGCCGACCGCGCCCAGGTGGCGACGGCCGGCACTGCGGCCGAGGCATTTCACCGCATCGCCGATGTACGCGCTTCCTTCATATCGCGCGCGGACTCGTCCGGCACGCACCTCAAGGAATTGTCGCTGTGGAAGGCGGCGGGCGTGACCCCCGACGCTTCTCGAAATACCTGGTACGTGCAGGCCGGCGGGGATCAGGCAGCCACCCTGCGCATTGCCGACGAGCGGGCCGCGTACGCGCTCGCCGATTTGCCGACGTTCACGCGGTTAACCGGCATCGATCTACGTGTCCTCTTCACTGCCGACACGGCGCTCGGCAATCCATACACGATGTACGTGATTCGTTCGGCGGCGGAGCATAGTGCCGCGCTGCAATTCAGCAGTTGGGCGATGGCGAATTGGCGCCCCCGGTTGCTTGCGGTGCACTTACCCGACGGCGCGGCGGCATTCGCGCCGCTCCAGGGCGAGTGCGCCGTGCCGGTCGGGGTCGCCGGACGGTAGGAGGAGGCTATGCAGTTCCCGGACTTGGTCCCCCACGTGATGGTCATGCTGACCAAGCGTGGCGTTGAGGTCATCGGCGAGCGCGAAGCGCGGCTCTTGGACGCGGTGGATCGCGTGCGCTCGATAAAGGATGCGGCGGCGGAGGCGGGGATCAGCTACCGCACGGCGTGGAGTGCCATTCAGCAAATGGAACAGGCACTCGGCCGGCCGATGGTCGTGTCGCGCGCCGGTGGCCCCGGCGGCGGCGCCACGACGCTGACGGATGAATGCCGCCGGTTACTCGCATCGTATCAGGACCTGCGGCGCCGCTTGGAAGAGATCCTGGCGGGCGCCTGGGACACGTCTGAAGCGACGGCCCAAGCCGGCGACTAGCGCGTCAACGCGAGCGCGTAGCCTCCCGGTAGGATGCGCAGGGTGTAGTTCGGCATTGCCACACCGCTGATCGTGCCGTTGTACTGGCTGAGCTCGCCGAGGTCCTGGATGCCGATCGTCAGGATCGTCGCGCCGGTTGTGAGTTGTCCGATCAACGCGAATCGCGTCGACGTCCCGCCCAACGGCTGCTGAAAGAGCCGCAGGCCGGCGCCCGGCACTGCGCTCGTCAGCGCGGCCGGACCCGTGATCGTGAACACGATGGCGGAGTCGAGCCCCGAATTGGGCGACGTCAGCCGGACTTTCAGCTCGCCCGGACCCGAGACCCTCGTCGAGTCACCCCCGCAACTCAATCCGACCGCGATCAGGCCCGCGAGCAATGCCGCTCCCAAAAGCCGTTTCATCGCGGGCCTCCTTTCCGCTGCAACGCCTCCAGCGCAGCCGCGCTCAGCGGTGCGCCGGTGGCTTTCACCCAGGCCAGGAAGTCTCCGATATCGAAGCTGCCGTTGTTATTGCCGAGAAAATCGAGATAGCGAATCTGGTCGGCATTGAGTGGTGAGGTCGGGCCAAGAAGCTGGGCCGTCACGTCGGCGGTCGCGAGCGTCGGCACCGTCACGGACAGCGCGAAAGTGCGGCTGCTCGTGTCGCACGACGAGACTGTCGCGGTGTACGAGAAGTTGCCGCTCTGCCGTGGGAATCCTGATACGACACCGCTCGCACTGAGCGCGAGGCCCTGCGGCAATGCCCCGCCCGTCACGCTCCAGATGGTCACGCCGCCGCCGCCCGAGATGCGCAGCGTATCCCCATACGTCGCGCCCATGACGCCGTTGGGGCGCGCGTTCGCGGACGTAATGGTCGCGCTGGTCCCGAAGTTGCCGGTCAATGTGTAGGGATGCTGCATCGGCAACGTGAGAAGCGAATCCGCCGTTGTCGTATCAGTACCGGTCCAGCCGCAGAAGTGGAGTCCCGTATTCGGCGTCGGCGTGAGCCGCACCGCTCGTCCGTCGGGGACGAAGTCACCGGAGAGATTGATCGCCGTATCCGCGGTGACCGTTCCGCCGCTCGTCGAGGTGGCAGTCAGTTTGAACTGGCGAACGAGACTCGCGGTCAGCGTGCCGCCGGCAAGGCTTCCCGTAATGGTATGACTGATCGCGCCGCCATCCGACCAGGACGAAAAATACCAGCGCGTGCGGCCGTCGCTCGACACCTGGCCGCTCCCGAAACCCACGGTGTGCGTCGACCCTTGGTCCAGGAGATCGCGGTAGACGTTGTAGGTCGCGGTGTCGAATTGGATTGTCGCGGCGGTATCACTCGCGCGGGCGACAGTGAGAGAACCGAACTGCAGCCGGAACGACATTGTCCGGTCCGTGATGACTTGCTTGATGAAATCGATCCCCACGCCTGAAAACGAACCGTCCGAATTCTTGAGCGAAGCGGGGTTGGTGCGAAAAACGAAGCCCGTATTCACGGTTGTGCCGGGAAACGGATCACCGGCGTCGCCGCGATTCGAGCAACCCAAATACATCGACGTCCCGGGGCAGGAGTTCCCCGATGCCGAGGCGTCGAGGTTGCCGAACCCATCGGCCTGCATCAACTCGAGCCCATGGGGCGTCCCTGAGTTCAAGGCGTTGCCACCTTGGGTCATTTTTGTCTGATCCACGTGCCAAATCAGAAGCCCACCGCCACAATTGGGAGGATTTCCTGCGCGCTGGCAGTGAATTCGAATCAGCGCGCTGTCCGACTGCTGGCGTTGCCTGTTTTCCAGGAGAAAATACTCCCCCCGTGGGTTGGTGCCCTGAACGTTCACGTAATAGGCGGTGTCCGACAGGGGCGCGGCATCGAAGGAATAGGTGCCGTTCGAGGTCAGCGGCGCGAGCGTGATCCAGCCGAGCTCATTGAGCGACCACGCTTCCATGCGCGCCGGGCTCAACGGCGAAGTGAAGCTGCCCGAGCTCATCAGCCCCCACTGCCCGATGCCCTCAGTCGGCCCCTGTGTGTCGTACAAATCGGGCAAGCCAAACCCGTGCCCCGTTTCGTGCGCGACCGTACCGATCGGCATGATCTGCGAGGTGTTACACGAGGTCGAGCCACCCACGGCGGGCTGCAGAATGTAGTCGGCGATCTTGATCTTCACTCCGGGATGGCCGGGCCAGTCATCCTGCGTGGGGACGTTGTTCAGCGCGAAGCGGTGAGCCCACAGATGATTTTGCGGCGCGCTCGATGGTCCGCACTCCCCCCCCATCGCTTCATGCATGAAGAGCACCAGGGGGACGACGCCGGTGGTAGGATCGACGTACTGGGAAAAGTCGATCTGGGGGTCCAGCTTGGCAATCGCCTGCGTCAGGGCCGATTGCATCCGGCTGATTGCGACATCGTCGAAGAGCCCGTTGCAATTGGTCGACCCGTATGGATTCGCCGCGACGCAGTCCGGGTTCGTACCACCGGTATAGTAAACCTCGTTGCTGTCGAGACTCGCATAGCCGTAGGTCTTGCCCTGAATGTCGAACACGCCGTTCGACATCTGGTTGTAAAACGAACGATAGGTGTACGGCCGCCCGCCCGTCGGAGTTGCGGCGAAGAGCACGGCGTCGAAATCAGCGGCGACGAATACCGGCGCTGGCGAGTCTTTATAGCGAAAGAGAATGGCGGGTACCTTGAGCACGCCATTGACCTGCGTCGGCGACGGCTGTGGAGCGCTGAGTTGACCCATCGGCGCAACAGGCGCCACATGCGCATTCAGCTCGGTGAATCGTCCCGCGGCTCGCAATTGCGCTCGCCGCGCGCGCACGGCGCGGGCTTGGGTCCGCAAGACACCGTCCTTGCGGAAATCAAATCCGGGGATTTCCCAACGAGGATGCCGTCGATCCTGCGCGGCTGAGACATTCGAAAAAAGTGAACACACGAGCGCTGTAACGCCCAGGCAGCGGACAACGTATGACGCCACTTTCAACCTCCGGGAGGAACGCCTAACCCCGCGCGAATGCCGCAATCTAGGCTAGGCCGCGGTGGCCTCGAAAGCTGTGGCAGGTCTCACATTGAGCCTTGCGATTTCGAGACCACCGGGCTAAGCTGTACCACCGCTTACTCATAGCAACCCGAGGCTGCATTGCGCACAGAGACCCTGCAGCATATCGCGCTGTTCGACAAGTGTAAGAACTTCACCCGGGCGCGCGAGGTCCAAGCTGCGGGGCTGTACCCGTATTTCAAACCCATCTCCCGCTCCGAAGACACCGTCGTCATCATCGAAGGCCAAGAGCGGATCATGATGGGGTCGAACAACTACCTCGGCCTCACGCATCACCCTGAGGTGCTGGCGGCAGCGCGCGGCGCGCTCGAGCGCTACGGCTCGGGCTGCACCGGCAGCCGCTTCCTCAACGGAACCCTCGATCTCCACGAGCAGCTCGAAACCGAGCTCGCCGAGTTCTTCACTAAGGAATCGTGCCTCGTCTTCTCGACGGGGTACCAGGCCAACTTGGGCGTCATTTCGGGCCTCGTGGGCCGCAGCGACGTCGTCTTCCTGGACAAGCTGGACCACGCCTCGATCGTCGATGGCGCCAAGATGTCGCACGGCGAGACGATGCGATTCAATCATGGCGACCTGGCCGGCCTCGAGCGGAAACTGCAGAAGCTGCCCGAAGGCACCGGAACGATGGTGATCGTGGACGGCATCTACTCGATGGAAGGCGACATCGCGGACGTTCCCGGCCTCCTCCGCGTCTGCCAGAAGTACGGCGCCGCCCTCGCGATCGACGACGCGCACTCGGTCGGCGTGCTCGGCCCCAACGGCGACGGCACGGCGGCGCACTTCGACCTCGTGGAAGAAGTCGACCTCATCGTCGGCACGTTCTCGAAGTCGCTGGCGTCGATCGGTGGGTTCGCCGCGGGATCGGAGACCGTCATCCACTATCTCCGGCATCACTCGCGTCCGCTGATCTTCACCGCGGCTCTGCCGCCCGCCAACACGGCCGGCGTGCTCGCGGCCCTGCACGTGCTGCAGCGCGAGCCGGAGCGGCGCGAGCAGCTCTGGCGCAACACGCGCCGGCTCCAGGAAGGGATGCGCTCGCTCGGCTTCGACATCGGTCCCACGGAGACGCCGATCATCCCCGTGCTGATCGGGCCGCTCGAGAAGACCTTCCTGTTCTGGCGGAAGCTGTTCGACGCCGGTGTCTTCACGAACCCGGTGGTGCCGCCCGCGGTACCGCCCTCGCAGTGCCGGTTGCGCACCAGCCTGATGGCGACTCACACGGCCGACCAGATCGACCTCGCCCTCGAGGTGTTCGGCCGCCTCGGAAAAGAGTTGGGGGTCATCTGACCGCAGTGGAGATCACGCCCGTCCCTGCGGGGGACGGGCGGGGTCTCGATCGCTTCATCGCCTTCCCGTACGACCACTACCGCAACGATCCCTTGTGGGTGCCGCAGCTGCGCCGCGACATGCACACGCTGCTGTCGCCCGCGAAGAATCCGTTCTTCCAGCACGCCGAAGCGCAATATTGGACGGCGCGACGGGACGGCCGGACGGTCGGTAGAATCGGCGCGATTAAGAACGACATGCACAACAAGGAGCATCAGGATCACGTCGGATTCTATGGCTTCTTCGAATCAATCAACGATCAAACCGTAGCGAACGTGCTATGGGACACCGCTGGCGTGTGGCTCAAACAGCGCGGCTTCGACACGATGCGCGGCCCGATGAGCCCGTCGATCAACGACGAGTGCGGTCTCTTGATCAAAAACAACGGGATGCCGCCGTCGTTAATGATGCCGTACAACCCCCCCTACTACGAAGCACTCCACGAGCGGTACGGCTTCACGAAAGCGAAGGACCTGCTCGCCTTTGAAGGGGGCGGCTCGGCGAAGCCGCCGGAACGGTTCCTGCGCCTGGCCCAGCGCGTGGCACAGCGCGCGGGAATCACGCTGCGCCCGCTGAACAAGAAACGGTTCGCCGAAGAGGTCGAGCTCGTAAAAGCGCTGTACAACAAGGCCTGGGAGAAGAACTGGGGGTTTGTACCGCTGACGGAAGCGGAGATCGATCACCTCGCCAAACAGCTGAAGCCGATCGTGATCCCGGATCTGGTCGTCTTCGCCGAGCGCGCCGGTGAGGTCGTAGGATTTGGCGTTGCCCTGCCCGATTTTAACCTGGCGCTGCTGCACAATCGCTCGGGCCGCTTCTTCCCGGGGATCCTCAAGATCCTGTGGTATTCCCGCAAGATCCACCGTGCGCGCGTCCTGCTGCTGGGCGTCGTCCCGGAATTGCGCGGCAAAGGGATCGACGGAACGCTGTACGACTGGGTCTGGCAGGCCTGCGTCAAACACGGCATGCCGAACGGCGAAGGCGGATGGATCCTGGAAGACAACGGGCCGATGACCAAGGCCGCGCTGCAGCTTGGATTCAACGTCTCCAAGACCTACCGGGTCTACGACAAGCCGCTGTGAACGTCTTTGTGACCGGTGGCACCGGCTTCGTCGGTGCTCACCTGGTCAAGGCGCTGCGTGCGCGCGGTGATGCCGTCGCCGCGCTGGTGCGGCGACCGGCGCTGGCGGAACAGCTGGGATGGGGACCAGAAATCCGCGTCGTGCGCGGCGATCTCGACGACGAGAACGCGCTCCGGGACGGCTGCGCTGGGGCGGAGGTGGTATTTCATGTCGCCGGAAAAATCGTGGCGCGCTCGGCCGGCGAGTTCATGGCGACCAACCGCGACGGCACCGCCAATGTTCTGGAAGCAGCGCGAGATGCCGGCGTGCGACGCTTCGTGCACATATCGTCTCTCGCCGTCGCCGGTCCCACCACCCCCGGCCACCCGATCGACGAAGAGCGGCCTCCTGCGCCGATTACGCATTACGGACGCTCGAAGCTCGCGGCGGAAGTCCTCGTACGGGCCATGCCAATGGAGTGGACGATCGTGCGGCCGCCGGTGGTGTATGGGGAATGGGACCGTGGCACGCTCACCGTTTTCCGCCTCGCCCGGTGCGGCGTCGTCCCGGTCTTTGGGGATGGATCGCAGGAACTGTCGGTTATTCATGCCGAGGATCTCGCGCGGGCGTTGATTGCCGCCGCGGTGACGAAGGGGACGGCGGGGCACGTCTACTTCGCGACACATCCGGAAGCGATCACGAGCCGCGCGTTCGTACGCCGTATCGGAGAGGCTGTTGGTACCACCCCGCGCATCATTCCGATGCCCCCTCTCGTCGTGCGCGGCGTGCTCTGGGTGACGGGCACCCTTGCGCATCTGGCCGGCCGCGCCACTTTGCTGTCGGCCGATAAAGGCAACGAATACCTGGCCCCGGCCTGGACCTGCCGGAGCGATGCCCTGACGCGAGACACCGGCTGGCGGGCCGAGATCGGACTCGAAACCGGGCTGCCGCGCGCCGCGAATTGGTATCGGGAGGTGGGATGGCTGTAAACGGCCGGGGCTGGAAATGGAGCGGGACCGACGGGTTATGGCGGGGCTACACCGCCATCGACCTCGCGACCGGTGCCTATATCGCGGTGGCGACCGGCGCCGTTCTGCTCTCTTTCCGCGGCGATGGAATCCCCGGCTGGCCGTGGGTCCTGACAGCCCACGCCCTGATTCTGTCGCTGGTGCTGCTAGCCCCGCGCGCCCGCAACTCGGGACCCATCGGCCGGTTCCTGGGCGACTGGTATCCGATGCTGCTGCTCCCGGCCCTGTACGGTGAGATCGGCATCCTCACGCTGAGCGCCGGCTTTCAGAACGATCTTCTCATCCAGCGACTCGAGACGTGGGTCTTCGGCTCGCAAATCTCCTATCGCTGGATTCGGGAGTCGCCCAATCTGATCTTCTCGTGGGTGGTCCACGCGTGCTACCTCGCGTACTACCCGATTCTGTACGCCGCGCCCTTTGCGCTCTGGATGGTAGGCCGGCGCGACGCGTCGCGGCACACAATCTTCGCCGTCATGGCGACGTTCTACCTCTGCTACGTCGCCTTCCTCTTTTTCCCGGTCGCGGGACCGCGCTATGCCTTCGACGGGGCGCACAATGCGGCCACCGAAGTCGCGCCGGCGCGCTTCGCCGCCTGGTTGCTGGATCGGGGGGATTCGTGGGGCGCCGCCTTCCCCTCGTCGCACGTCGCCGCCTCGGTCGTGGCAACGGGGATGGCACTGCGCTATTGGCGCAAGCTGGGGCTCGTGCTGCTGCCTTTCACCGCCGGCCTGATCCTCGCGGTCGTCTACGGACAATTCCACTATGCCGTGGACGCGCTCGCCGGGTTGATCTTGGCGGCGATGATGCTCGGCGTCATGCAGACCGCAGAAGCGACCGCGCGGCAGCCCCTGCCGGTCGCCGATTACCGAGTGGAGTCCGGCAGCAGCGTCTAGTGCTCCATCTGCATGTGGGACATCGGCACCGCGACCGATCTACCCACGGGCCCCATGAAGTGACGCAGGTCTTTCTGGTAGAGTGAATCGGCCTGGTTCGTCGCCGGCCACGTGACTTTGCGATCCGGCATGAACAAGCCACCCGTCACACCCATCCCCCCATTGGCAATCGTCCGATCGGTCGGATTGTCATAGAGCACACGCACGCGGTAGCGGTGCGTGGGAGTGATGCGCAGTCCGATCCCCGTCAGGGAGTAGAGCCGGCCCATCGGGACGGCGCTGGGCTGGCCCCGGGGCGCGGGAGCCGGTTCTCCGTGCCACAGCAATTTCCGCGTCGTCACATCCCAGAACTCGATCGTCTTGCCGTACTCGTGCATGTGGCCGCCGATGACGATGATCTTCCCGTCGACCGCCGGGCTTCCTTCATATGACCGCTCGCTCCGTCCGGGCGGCAGATCGAACGACTTGTCACCCACGGGAAATGCGACATCGAGCTGCCAGGGGATCACGGAGAAAAACGGCCACGGCCGATGGTCCGGCACGTAGCTCAGCACGAGCCGGACGCGCACGCCGTGATAATCCACCGTGGTCGGATTATGAACCATGGCGTTCGCCAGGATCCGTTGGCCGGCGTGGATCGGCGAGCCAAACAACAGCCACGGGAATCGGATTTCGCCCGTCTCCATCCCCGACGCGAGGATGCGCCGCGAAATCGGGAGGAACAACTCACGCTCGCTCGGATCCATCACATTCATGTGATGCAGCAGACCGGCGGGCAGACGGCGCCCGGTTTCGTCGACGAGCTCGGCGTGTAGGGCGTAGATCGAGCCATTGACCGGGAACTCCCCCACCGACGCCGCCTGATCGACGACGTTACCCGCCGGGAGATCCACAGCCGGCAGTTCCAGGACGAGCTCGTCGCGTTCCGGGTTTTTCGTGATGGTGCTGCGCTCGAGCGCGCTCCAATCGTCTGAGGACGCCGGCGGCGAGAGGGGATCGGCGCTCGCGGCGTAGACCGAGGCGGCCAAGCGAAGCGCGGCGACGACCACGAACATACGCGGAGGCATCGAGACTTCCCTCACCGAACCAGTGGTTCCGTTGCGGCAGTGATGTTAGAAAAGGGAACGCCATCGAGCACGACACCGGATGGGGCGGTGACGTCCAGGCGCTCCAATACCGTCACCATCAGATCCGCAATGAGACTACCATCGCCAACAGTGAAAATCTAGAAGAAGAAAACGGCCCCGGCATTCCGCCGAGGCCGCTGGTGTCTTGCCACGCACTCACTACTCGACCTTGATCGCGATCTTCATGCCGAGGGTGAGGTGGGGTGTGCAAAAGCCCTTGTACGTCCCCTTGGGCGCATTGGCGAACGACACTTCGTACGTCTCGTTCGGCTGCACCAGGAACGGGCCCGACAGGTTGTCGACGGTGTTCTTCATGCCGGCCTGGAGAGCCGCCGCGCCACCCGCGGGAATGGAGTCAGACCAGAACGTGATGTTGTGCGGTCCGCCCGACACGTTCGTGAAGCGCACGGTCCCGCCCGCAGGGACGGTGATCGTGCTGGGGTCGAACGCAGCGCGGGTGCTGCCGTTACCAGTCATCTTCACTTCGACGACGGGGCCGGCCGGCGCCGCGGCGGCGGGCGCCGCCGGGGGGGCGCTCTGCGTTTGGGTCTGGTTCTGGTCCTTCTTTCCACAGGCGACCGCGCCGATGGCGACGACGGTGGTGAGTAAAGCGAAGCGCATTGCGGGACTCCTCCGGGGGGCTGGGAACTGGGGACAAGTGTCGCTGCTGGTGTCGCTTGTGAACTGTTTCACAATAGCCGTGAATATAGAAGGCGGACCACAAAACGGGAGCCCTCCAAGGGGGCGCAACCGGCGTAAGGCCATTGCGTTTCGGGACGTAACTCCAATATTGGGGCGCTTTTTCAAACCCTCAAACTTTTGGAGGCGTTCCGTGCAAAGAACGTTTGCAATCCTCGCGCTGCTGGGCGGTTTCGCAACGAGCGCCCAAGCGCAAAGATCCTGGGAACCGGAGATCGGGATCCAGGCCGGGTACACGAAGGTGAAGCCGTCTGGGACGGGCGCCAGTGATGCGCAGTCCTTCATCATGCTGCCCGGCGCCTCGACCGTCGCTCCACTTCTGACTTACGGCTCCCTGTACGCGATCATTCCCTGGAGCAACAAGATCGCTGTGGAACCGACTTGGGGGTTCAGCCAGTTTCAGGCGGGCGCGAGCGGCGCCACGGCAACGCGCATTGGGGCGCGGATCGACTATGCGATCACGCCGAAGTTCTACGGAGCAGCCGGCGGTGTCCTTAACTATATCGAGGCGAGCGGCACCCACGGGACGCAACTCGGTGTCCAGCTCGGTCTCGGGTACCGGCTGCGGTTGACCCAGGGGCTGAACGGCCGCATCGAGGGTCAATGGGTCTCCACGAAGAACTCCGACAACGTGACGGGCCCGTT
>DASWEL010000003.1:0-2165 GCA_036394755.1 Gemmatimonadales bacterium
GCGCGCCAGGCGCGGATCAGGTAGTCGGCGCCGAGCACCTGACGGCGATGCGGGATGCGCTTGTAGTCGAGCGTCCAGCGGACCTTCTCGTTGAAGTGCGAGAGCGGGATGTGCCACAGGAGCGGCGTGTCCATGGCGGCCTCAGTTCACGTGTTTAGCTTCGGCGGACGACGAGTTTGATTGCCGGCTCGCCATAGGCGGCGGCCGCAGCGTCCCACTCGACGACACGGGTCGTGACGGCCTCAGGGCGCAGCCGTCGTTGTTCGATCAGGGGCATGACCTCGGGAAGCAACGCAGCAGCATGTGTCCGTCCGATGAAGAAGCGGACCCCGAGTGTGTAAAGCCGGCCGAGCGGCATCGGCACTTCGCCAGGGTAGAAGGACACACTCTGCAAAATGCCCTCCGGCTCCGTGGCTCGAATGGCATACTGTAAGCCCGCAGGTGTAACACCCGCATCCACTACGATGGGATAGCGGCGCTTGGGCTTCTCGAAATTCGTCTCGAGCGGGCGAGCGCCGAGGCGTTCGGCAAGCGCCAGCGATTCGGCGCTGTCGCTCGCATAATCGACGAGCCCGGCGCCCAGCGCGAGGGCGGCCTGCACGGCATAGAGCGGGATGCTCTTGCTTCCGTGACACACGATCAAGACGTCTGCCCCGGGCAATGACGCGAGGTGGGGCGCCACGGAACGGTAGCCGTCCAGGACGTTGTCCGACACGCTTGCCAGGGCGACGGGGTCCAGGCCGGGTGCGATGGGCGCGAGCATCGTCGCGGCATGTGGCACTCGGACGATGTCCGACAGCATGCCGCCGTACTCGACCCCGGAAAGCGGCTGCATTCCGTAGTCGGAGAGTACCGGATAGCGGTCACAGTTCGCTGTGTGCCCCGCACGACACGAACGGCAGCTCCCGCAGCTCACCTCGAATGACACGACCACGCGTTGCCCGCTTGTCACGCCGGTCACCGAATCGCCGACGTCAACCACTTCGGCAACGGCCTCGTGGCCGAGGGCGAACGGCCCGCGCAGGGGCACGAAGCCCGACGTCAGGAAGAGATCGATGTCGCAGCGAGCCACGGCGAGCGGACGAACCAAGGCCTCTGTGTCGCCTTCGAGGCGCGGCTCGGGAACGTCGCGCCACTCGATCTGATGGGGCGCCGTGCAGGTGAGCTGTTTCATTCGAGCCTCCTTCGTCGTCGACGATGTTCGCTGAGGGAGCGGATGGCCTCGGGAACGTTGCGCTGTCGAAGGACGGTCGTCGCCGGTCGACTCGTCGGTGGTCGAATCGGGACGGACGTCGGTCTGGGTAGCCACGCCTTCATTCTGCCGCACGCAGTGCGCGACCTCCGACCACACCGAACACGATGCCGGTGCTGATCTCGAGCACGGCCGTCACCCACGAGAACCAGTTGACGTGCGTGTGCGGCTCGGACACGAAGCTGTCGCTGAGGGTCCAGAAGCCGGGCAGCACGTGCGCGTACGTGGGCAGCACGTGCGCGTACGTGAATAGGGCGGCGCTGCCGAATCCGGTGACCATCGCGGCGTACGGTGCCCACCGGGTGCGCCGAAACACCAGGACGACGGCGATCAGGACGACGACGGCATGGATGCTGCCGGCGATCATCACCGCCGTCGGCGAGGCGTCGAGGCCGCGCCGGACGTGATCGATGCCGTGCACGACGACCGCGGCTGTGAAGATGACCGCCGTCGTCCCCAGATAGAAGTCGGTCGCGTCGACGCGCTCGGTCCGAACCGTCATGATCGCCTCCATTCCGAGAGTACTGATCGCAGTTGACCAAGTGGCCTGTAACGTTGGGCGGTGACCTGTGGGCGGGGAAGCGTCGCGAGCTCGGCCAGTGGCAGGGCGAAGGATTTGCCCACGGCGCCGCTGATCTCGATCACAGGATCGACGGGCACAGAGGGAGGGGGGCGGTGGAGGTGCGTACCGAAGCGCGGGAACCCATCGATGGGGTATTGGCCGGGGGGAAGCGTCATGCCGGGGCGCCTTGCCAGGATGCCGAGCGAGTGTCTGCCCGCCAGAGCCGTTCAACCTCTCGCAGGATCTGCGGGTAGACGATCAGGTACCGGAACGGCCTGATCGCGGCCATGTAAGCGGCCCCGAGCGGACCGTTTGGCTTCACCAAGACGGCCATCTGGGCGCGAAAGCCGC
>DASWEL010000004.1:0-23566 GCA_036394755.1 Gemmatimonadales bacterium
CGCTCTTCGCGGTGTCGAAAAGGTTGACAGTGCGGAGCAAGTGTCGCAACATAGCAAAGATCGGCAAACTACGTCAATTGCGCGTCATACCCTGCCTGTTGCTCGCCGCCCTGGTAGCGACAACCGTCCTCGCCGCTCAAGAACAGGAGCGGGTGGTTCGGGGTCTGTCGTTTGTCGGTAACCGAGCGCTCGACGACTACACGCTCGAGAGCGCGATCGCCACGACCAAATCGAGCGCCTGGGCTCGATACGGCATCGTTCGCTGGTTGGGACTCGGTGAGAAGCGCTATTTCAACGAAATCGAATTCCGCCGCGACGTCGTCCGTCTCATTCTGCTCTATCGGCAAAGCGGGTTCATGAACGCCGTGGTGGACACGTCGGTGCGACGCACACCCCGCGACGTGTATATCACGTTCCGGATTCACGAGGGCGAGCCGGTTCGGGTCGCGCGGCTCGACGTCATGGGTGTGGACGGAATTTTCAACGTCGAGAAGCTGAAGCGCGACCTCCCGCTGCAGGTCGGTGATCCCTTCAATCGTTTCCTCATGCAGGCGTCGGCGGACACGATCGTCGGACGGCTGCGCAACAGCGGGTATCCCTACGCCGACGTGTTGCGAAACTTCGATTCGGAAGCGGGAATCCTGAAGGCGGAAGTGGAGCTGGATGCGCAGCCCGGTCCGCGCATGCGCATCGGCGAGGTGATGATCCGCGGGCTCCGCGACGTGGACACCGGTACGGTGCGGCGCGTCATGTCGGTGCGGCCGGGTAACCTGTTCAAGCAGGACGCGCTGTATCAGACACAGCGCGATCTCTACGGCATGGGGGTGTTCAGTTCGGTCAACGTCGCGCTCCTGGATTCCGTCCCGCCCCAGGAAACGGTCCAACGCGACTCGATGGTGCGCACCCTCATCCAGGTGTTGGAAGGTCCCGCCCACCAGGTACGCATCGGCTTCGGCTACGCGACGGTGGAGTGCTTCCGCGTGCAGAGCGGCTGGACGGCACATGACTTCCTGGGCGGCGCGCGCACGCTCGATCTGTCGGCTCGTGTGTCGAAGCTGGGGGCCGGCACACCCACGAACACGACGGGATTCAATCAGTTTTGCAATCCGTTCGCCGGCACGTGGACGATCGATACGCTGAATTACACGCTCGGCATATCGCTCCGACAGCCGGCGTTCCTGTCTCGCTCCCACGTGGCCACCCTGGGGTTCGTCGCGGAGCGGCGCTCCGAGTTCGGGATCTATACTCGCGAGGCGATCGGCGGAAACGCCGATCTCACGTTCAACGCCCGCAGCCGGCTTCCCGTCACCGTCGGATACTCGTATTCCGTCGGACGGACGCTCGCGGCGGACGGGATCTACTGCAGTCTGTTCCGGTTGTGCGACGAGGCGAGCCGCAAATTCCTCCGTGACCGGCGGAGGTTCGGCGCGGTGACGATCACCGCGGTGCGCGATCGGGTGAACAGCCTCCTCGACCCGTCCGAGGGCAGTATCACCACCGCGACGTTCCTGCACGCGTCGCGCTTGGTCGGATCGCAGGTGCCCTACGAATTCAACCGGGGCGAAATCGAGGTCGCGAAGTATTACCCCCTGGGGCGGGCCACGGTGTTTGCATGGCGGGTTCGCGGCGGGACGATTCTCCCGCGCAACATCAATCTCACCGGGGTCCCCGTCCCCTACGTGCCGCCCGATCAGCGCTTCTACGGCGGCGGTCCGAACTCGGTACGAGGCTACGGGCGCAACGAGCTGGGCCCCCGTGTCTACGTCATTAGTGACACCAGTAACAACGCGATCGACTCGGCGGCGACCCTGCAAGCGGGCGAGAAAGTGTGGCGGGGTGTCACCGCAGCGCCGACCGGCGGCAACACCGCCATCATTCTGAATGCCGAGCTCCGTTTCCCATCGCCCATTCTTGCACAGCGAATGCGGCTCGGTGTGTTCTGCGACCTCGGGCAGGTATGGGAGCGTGGAGAAGAACTCGTCAGCATTCGCGGTGTCCGCGTCACCCCCGGTGTTGGGGTGCGGTTCGCCACACCCCTCGGTCCAGTGCGTATCGACGCCGCCTATAACGGCTATCAGACGGAGCGCGGACCACTCCTGTACCTGAACGACACGACGAAGACGGTTACGCAACTGCCGGAGCACTCCCCGTATCCCCCGCTGCTCGCCCGGAAGACCTTCTGGCAGAAAGTCGTGATCCAGTTCGCCGTCGGGCAGGCCTTCTAAATGCGCCGCTCCCTGGGTGTCGCGCTCTGGACTCTGGTCGGCCTGCTTGCCTGCTTCCTCGGCGCGCTCAACGCGCTCGTCGGCACCCACGCAGGCCGCACGCTGCTCGCGCGCGTGGCCAGTACGGTGGTCGAAGGCGCTGTCGACGGCTCGATCGAGGTGGGCGAGGTGCGCGGATCGCTGCTCACCGGCGTGGTGCTCACGGACGTGCGGCTGCTCGATCCCGATTCGACCCTCGTCGCCTGGCTGCCGCGAGCCGAGCTGGGCTACAACCCGATCGACTTCGCTGCTGGGCGCGTGGTCTTCATGGAAGTGCGGCTCGAGCGCCCCATCATCAACATCGTGCAGCATGCGAACGGCAAGACGAACTTCGACGAGCTCCTCCGCCTCGGCGAAAAAGACACCGTCACCGTGAGGCCGCTCGGTCCCGCGGGACCGCGGTCGCTCATTCTATTGCGGAACGTGCAGATCATGGACGGTTCGCTGACGCTGCGGCTGCAAAAGCACGGCCAAGTCACGAGCGCCAACGAGGAGATCGAGTTCTCCGGTGAAGATGGACGCTACCGTGTCCGGCGCTTCGAGCACCTCAACGCGCGGCTCGCCGCCTTCCGCATCCAGGCGCCGCGCGAAAAGGGCATCCGCATCGACGTGCTCAGGCTCGCGACCGAGAGCAGCGATCCGAAGGTGTCGATCGCCGACGTCGTCGGAAGCGTTACGATCGACGGCCGCACGCTGAGCGTGGATCTCTCGCGCGTGCGGTTCCCCGGCACCCAGTTCAGCGCGCGCGGCACCGTGCAGTGGCCCCGTGACACGCTGCTCTGGAACCTCGCGATGCGCGCCGACTCCGCGACGCTCACCGACATCCGCTTCCTCGATCCGCGCTTCCCCTCGGACGCCGTGCTGCACGGCGGCGTGACGCTCGCGTCGCATGGGGGCAGGGTGCTCGAGATTCAGCTGCGGCCCCTGGATCTGGCATTCGGGCAGGGTAGGCTCACGGGGCGCGTCACGGCGTTCAGCGCCGCCGACTCGGGCCTCGTGGCGCTGCGGCAGGGCGATCTCGTCGCGCGTGATCTGTCGCTCGATTTCGCGCGCGTGTACATCGACTCGCTCCCGTTCTACGGACGCCTGAATGGCCGGACGATCGTCGACGGGCCGATGAGCGCGCTGAAGATCGAGACCGACTGGTCGTTCCGCGACTCGCTCGTGCCCGGCTGGCCCGAGTCGCAGATCCGCGGGAAGGGCGAGGTCAATATCGGCGGCAAGGATCTCGCGTTTCAGCCATTCGCCGTGGACGCGGGCCGCATCGACATCGGCACGGTCCGGCGGCTCGTGCCGGGGTTCGACCTCCAGGGAGAGCTCGACGCCATCGGTACGCTCACCGGTACGCTGAAGAAGACGACGTTCAGCGGTACCTTGCGCCATCACGATGGCGAGCGCCCGGCAAGCACCATCCGCGGCGTCATCGGCCTCGACACTCGCACGGATGTCCTGGGCGTATTCGCCGATGTCCGCGCCGATTCGCTGTCGCTCGACGGCCTGACCGGCGGGATCGCCGCGTTTCCGTTGCGCGGCACGCTGGCCGGAACGATCCGCATGAACGGCGACCTCACCGGCGTCGAGACGCATGCCGATCTCGCGATGCTGGGCGGGGGCGGAGCGATGCGCGGCGACGGAACGCTGCTGCTCGGCGCGCGCGACATGCATCCTGGTTTCGGCGCCCGCGACTTCACGCTGCACGCGCAGGATGTCAACCTCCAACGCTGGCTGACCCGCGGCAGCGCCCCGCCGTCGCGGCTGACCTTCACGGCCACGGGCAGCGTCGCGGCGGACAGCGTCACCAAGCCGACGGGCGAGCTGTCGGTCCTGCTGGCCCCGTCGCTGTTCGCCGGCACCATCATCGACAGCGGCGCAACCAAGGTCCGGTTCGTCGACGGCAGGCTGATCGTCGACTCGTTACGGCTGCAGCAGCCCGGGCTGCTGACGAGCGGCGGCGGCTCCCTCGGATGGCAACGTCCCGACCACGGCACGCTGTCGCTCGCGTTCGACGCCGACAGCCTCAGCGTGCTCGATTCCCTGATGACCTGGTTTGCCGGCGCAAGCTCGGCAAGCGCGTCGAGCGAAGACAAACTGAAGGGATCGGCCCAGGTGCGGATGACCCTCGATGGCGCGCTCGACTCGCTCTCCATCGGCGGCGACGCGCACGTCCTGGGCCTGCGGTGGCGCGGATGGCGGCTGCCGAAGGGCGAAGGCACGATCGCCTATCAGCCCGGACCCGTCCCGCAGTTCGACGTCGTGGCGAACATCGACTCGCTCGGGTACGGGCGCTTCGGGTTCGGCGCGGCCGCCGCCCGTGCCCGTGGGACGCGCGACTCGCTCACCTGGTTTGCACGCTCGCGCGTCGGCGATCTCGGGGCGTTCCTGGCCGGCGGCCGCTACGCCCGGCCGGGCGGTCATGGCACGCAGTACGCGGTGGTGGACTCGCTCGCCGTGCTGGTGCCGAGCGGCGTGTGGTTCCTCGAGCGTCCCACGGCACTCGCGTTCGGCGATTCCGTCCTGCACGTGGATTCAGCGGCATTGAAGAATTCCGCCGGTGCAGGTCGTTTCACGCTGAGCGGTGATCTGCCGAGCCGGGGTGCGATCGACGCCCATGTAGGGCTGGACGGTTTCCCGCTCACCGGCATTTATGCGCTGCTGCAGAGCGACACGCTGGGGGTCGCGGGCGCGGTCACGGGCACGGTCGCCGCCGCAGGCACGCGCGCGAACCCGACGTACAGCGGCTCGTTCGCATTCTCCAACGCCTCGTTCGGCTCGTTCCGCGCGCCGTTCATGGACGGGATCATCGACTATCGCGGCCGCCGTCTAAACGGTGAGGTGCACCTGTGGCGGTCGGGACAGCAGGTCTTGAATGTCACCGCACACTTGCCGCTCGACCTCGCGCTCGTGCCCGTGGCCCAGCGCCAGCTGCCCGACACGCTGTCGGTGCAGGCGCGCGCCGACAGCGTCGATCTGGGCGTGCTCGCGGCGGTGACGACGACGTTACAGGACGTCGAAGGCATCTTCAACGCCGACCTCGGTATCGGCGGGACGTGGGAAGCGCCGCGGCTCAGGGGCGGCCTCGAGATCGGCCATGCGGCGGCCACGATCCCCGCGCTCAACGTGCGCTATACGAACATGAATGGCAGCCTGTCGCTTCGGGGCGACACGATCCGCGTGGACAGCATCACCGCGACGAGTGAACGCGGCCACGCGGAGCTGACCGGCTACATGCGCCTGGAGCGGCTCACTAAGCCGGTCCTCGCGATGAACATCGCGACGTCCGAGTTCAAAGCGCTCGATCTGCGCGGCTACCTCGCCCTGACGGCGAGCGGCCGCGTCGCCCTGACGGGTCCCGTGTTCGGCGCGGCACTCACCGGACGGGGCACGGTCACGTCGGGTGTGCTGCATTTCGCCGATCTCGTCAACAAGCGCGTCGTGAACCTGGACGAGCCGTGGGTACAGGACCTCATCGACACGTCGCTGATCCGCACGCAGCGGCTCGGCCCGGAGTTCCAGAGCCTCTTCTTCGACAGCCTGCAAGTCAGGAACCTGCAGCTGACGATGGGCGAGGATGTGTGGCTCCGGTCCAACGAAGCGAACATCCAGCTCTCGGGATCGGTCACGGTCAACAAGGTGCGCGACAACTACCTGCTCAGCGGCACGCTGCAGGCGCCGCGCGGCACGTATCGGTTGATCATCGGACCGGTGACACGCGAGTTCGTCGTCCAACGAGGAACGGTGCAGTACTTCGGCACGCCGGATCTCGATGCCGCGCTCGATATCGAAGGCAACCACGTCGTCCATCCGTTGCCGGGACCGGGGCAGCCGCCCGAGATCACGGTGATCGCCCACATCGGGGGCACATTGCGGCTGCCGCGCCTCACGCTCCAGGCGGAGAACGCGAATTACTCGCAGGCAGAGTTGATCTCGTACCTGCTCACCGGCAGGCCGTCGGTCGAGCTGAGCGGCGGACAACGCGCCTACGTCTACAGCGTCGGCGCATCGCTCCTTGCGGGCGAGCTGGAGCGCACGGTCGTATCGGATCTGGGCGTGCCGCTCGACTACTTCGAAATTCGCCCTGGCGATCCGAACAACCCGTTCTCCGGCGCGCAGGTCGCAGCCGGGTGGGCGATCGGCGCGAAGACGTTTCTCGTGCTGAACGCGGGTTTCTGCAGCGCCCAGCGCACCCGGCAGGCGTCGCGCTTCACGAACAGTCTCGGCGCCACCCTGCAGTTCCGGTTCAGCCCCGAGTGGCGCACCGAGGCGAGCTTCGAGCCGGTGCGCAACTGCGCCGTCGGCGACCTGGAGCTCAACACCACGACCGTTCCGCGCCAGGTGGGCTTCGACGTGTTCTGGGAGCGGCGCTACTAGATGACCCGCGCGCTGCTGATCACCAATCCGTTCGCGGCGCGCGCGGACGCGCGAGCGGTCACCGCCATTCTCAAGATTCTGGGCCGCGGCGGTTGGAATGTCGATCTGCAAACGATCACCGGGCCTGGCGACGCGCGCCGGATCGCCGAGGGAGCGCGCGGCGCGGGGTTCGATGTCCTGGTGAGCCACGGCGGGGACGGCACGGCAATGCAGGTCGCGGCGGGCATCGCCGGCAGCGGAATCGCCCTGGGAGTCGTGCCCGGCGGCACGGGCAATGTCCTCGCCGGCAATCTGCGACTGCCGCGCACCACTGCTGGAGCAGCGCGCGCCCTGCTCAAGGCACGCCGCCGTCCCATCGACCTCGGCGTGGTGGAGCGGTCCGATGGGCCGCACTACTTCGCCGTCGCGGCCGGCACGGGATTCGACGCGCAGCTGATGGCCGACACCGGGCTGCAGGCGAAGCGCCGCTGGAAGCTCGGCGCGTACCTTGCCCGCGCCGCCATGACGCTGAACACGGTCCGCAGCGCACCTCATCGTGTGACCGTCGACGGCACCGTGCACGAGGTCCCTGCCGCGATGCTGCTGGTGCTGAACTGCGGGCAGCTGCCGCCTGGATTCCTCACGCTGCGATCGACACTCGCGCCCGATGATGGCTGGCTCGACATCGTCGCGCTCGACGCCGACGGCGTGTTTCAGAGCGCGAGCGCGGTGATCGAGCTGCTGCTCGGCAACGGAGAGAAGAAAGGCCGGCGCGTCTGGTGGGCGCGCGGTCGTGAAGTGCGCGTCGAAGTCCCGAACGGCACAGCGCGTCCCGTGCAGCTCGACGGCGAGGTGACCGGGACGACCCCCTTCGAGGCACGGCTCCTGCCCGGCGCGCTCGCCGTGCTCGTCGGCACCCGATTCAAGGCATATCATGGCTGACACGCTGCTGCTGGTCGACGATGACGCGAGCGTGCTCCGCGCGATCGGGGACTACTTCGAGCGCGTCGGCTACGAGGTGTGGCGCGACGGGACCGGCGAGCAGGCGATAGACACGTTCCACCGCGTGCGCCCCGACGTCGTGCTGCTCGATCTGCATCTCCCCGACTCGAGTGGGCTCGACGTGCTGGAGCGGCTGCGCCGGGAGGGTGCGGCGGTGATTCTGCTGACCGGCCAGGGCGACATCGAGACCGCGGTGAAAGCGATGCAGCTCGGTGCCGAGAATTTTCTGACCAAGCCCGTGGACATGACGCATCTCGCTGCCGCGATCGCGCGCGTTGCCGAGAAGGTGCGGTTGTCACGGCAAAACGCGCGCCTCAGGGCTCTGGACCACGAGGCTGAGGGCATCGGCTCGCTGGGAGTTTCGCGCGCGATGCAGGATCTGGCGCGTCAGATCGAGCTGCTGGCGGCGAGCGAGCGGTCGACCGTGCTGCTTTCCGGCGAGAGCGGGACGGGGAAGGGGTGGGTCGCGCGCGTGATCCACAATCTTTCTCCCCGGTCCGGTGGTCCGTTCGTCGAAGTCAACTGCGCCGGCCTCTCGGCGACGTTCCTCGATTCCGAATTGTTCGGGCACGAAAAGGGCGCGTACACCGACGCCAAGGAACGGAAGGTGGGTCTCTTCGAGCTGGCCGATCACGGCACGATCTTCCTCGACGAGATCGGCGAGCTGACGCCGGAGCTGCAACCCAAGCTGCTCAAAGTGCTCGAGACGAAAAAATTCCGACGGTTGGGCGGTACGCGCGAGCTGAGTGTGGATGTCCGGCTGATCGCGGCGACGAACCGCGATCTCGTCCGTGAAGTCGAAGCCGGGCGGTTTCGGGAAGATCTGTACTACCGGCTGAACGTCATGCCGGTCGTGCTTCCACCGGTGCGCGATCGCTCGCGCGAGGATCGGCTCGAGCTGATCACTCGGATCCTCGTTGATCTGAAGGCGCAGCTGCCGGGTTGCCCGAGCGAATGCACGACGGATGTGCTGGATCGCCTGTTATCGGCCCCGTGGCCGGGGAACGTCCGCGAGATGCGGAACGTGGTCGAGCGGTCGATGATTCTGGCGCGTGGGCAAGCAACGATTGGCTTCGAACAGCTGCCGACCGAGCTGCGGCAACGCTCCGCGACCGACCGGCGCTACACCGCGCAATCGCTGTCCGAGGTGGAGCGGCAGCATATCGAGCGCACCCTGCGGCATCATAGCGGGAACCGCACGCGGGCCGCGATGGAGCTGGGGATTTCGCGCGCGACCCTGATCAACAAAATCAAAGCCTACAGCCTGAAGATCTAAGCCAGAAGTGCTATCTTGAGACTATGGAGAAGCCCAAGCTCAAAGAACACGATGGAATGCAGTGCCGCTCCTGCGGAAATGAAGAGCGGGCGTCGGAGGGTTATCCCTGCTCGGACTGCGGCACCTTCATCTGTCTGATCTGCACATTCCGCGGTGTGACGCGCTGCAAGGCCTGCGAGGCAAAGGCGAAAGCCGCGAAGGCCTAAGCTCCCGCTCGCCGCCGCTTCAGCTCCAGCGCGAGCTCTTCGCGCGGCGCGCCGAGCTCTTCCGCCAGCTTGCTCAACGCCGCCTCCGTGCCCTCCCAATCCCGCGCCGCCGCCAACGCATCGAGCGCCACCTCTTCGATGGCGGCCGAACGTTCCTCGAGCTCCCGCGTGCGCACGGCCACCTCGCGCGCCAGCCATTGCTCGAGCTCGCGCCGGTCCACTTCCAGCTGGCGCTGTCGCAATGCATGCTGCAACGACAACTCCAGCTCCTCGAGGTCCACCGGCTTGATGAGATAGTCGTACGCGCCGAGCTTGAGACATTCGATCGCGGTGCGGGGCTCGTCGATCGCGGTGAGCATGACGACGGCAAGATCAGGATCCTGGGCGAGCACTTTGGGGAGCAGCTCCACCCCGCTCGTTTCGGGCATGCGGATGTCGCACAGCATCGCCTGGGGATTGTGCGCCGACAGTAGTTGCAGCGCCTCGGTCGCGTTCGACGCCGCTTGCACGTTATAGCCCAGGCGACTGAGAAACCGCGTCAGCGCCTGCCGGATGCCATCCTCATCGTCCACGACCAGCACCGTTGTGCGATCGGCGGGGGCGGGGGTGGAGGGGGGCACGTTGGAAGATGTCATGGCCGTCAACGTTGCCCACGTTATCTTGGCCCGTCAATGAGCACGTCACGGACGAATCTCGCGGCGGTCCCCGGCATCACCGTCGGGCATACGACCATTGAAGATCATGGCACCGGTTGCACCGTGGTCCTCGCGCCGGAGAAGGGGTTGCGAGCCGCGGTCTGCGTGCGCGGCCGCGCCACCGGCACACGCGAGCTCGACGTCATGGATCCGCGTCATCTCGTCGAGCGGATCGACGCGATTCTTCTTACCGGCGGCTCGGCGCTGGGCCTGGGCGCCGCCGACGGCGTGATGCGTTGGCTGCGTGAACGGGGTCGGGGGCTAGAGGTTGGGGATATGGGGACGATTCCCATCGTTCCATCGGCCGTCATCTTCGATCTTGGCAATGCTGGGAAGCCGCTGGGTTGGCCCAGCGCTGACGATGCATATCGGGCGTGCGACAACGCGACCGTCGACTACGCGGACGGGCGCGTCGGCGTGGGTCGCGGCGCCACGTGTGGCAAGGCGGCCGGGATCGAAAAGATGGTCCCCGCGGGGATCGGGTCGTGGGCCACGCGCTTCGGTGATGTGATCGTCTCGGCGCTGGTCGTGGTGAACGCCGTCGGCGACGTCCGCAACGCGCGCGGGGAGCTCATCGCCGCGGGTCGCGGATCGGACGGCAAGTTCGTCGACAGCTTGCAATATCTGGCCGCCGGCGGCGCGCCGCTCGGCGACCCCGAACGATTGAATCGCAACACGACCCTCGCGGTCATTGCTACCAACGCGGCCCTGGATCGAGTACAACTGCAAGCGCTCGCGCAATCGGGGAGCGATGCGCTCGCGCGGCGCATCACGCCGTACGGCTCGCTGTTTGATGGCGACGTGATCTTTGCGGTCAGCACCGCCGTGGTGCCGCCGAAGTCTGCGATGCAGGTAGACGCGATCGCCGCTCTCGTGGTGCCCGAGGCGGTCGAGCGGGCGGTGCGACGTGGATAAGATCGAGCGCGCGGTCGACGACATCCGCCGCAAATGGGCGCCTGACGGCCGGCTCGCCGTATTCGAGATCTCGCTGTTGCCGAAGGGAGTGGGTGGCGTCACGTCGAGCCGCGACGCGCGCGATGCGCTGCGACGCCTGGCCGCCGACGCAGGCCTCGTCGAAAAAGTCGAGCTGATTCCCCCCCCCAATGGCGTCGTGGCGCCCGCCGCGGTCGTCACGGCGGCGCTCGCGCCGCTGCTCGGCGAGCCCCGGGTTTCGGCGCCGCGCGCGAGCGAAGTCCTGCACGGCGAGGTGCTCGACGTGCTGGAAGAGCGAGACGATTGGCTCCGGGTGCGCGCGCCCGACGGCTACATCGCCTGGCTCAACGCGGGATATGTCGCGACCGGTCCGGCGGACTGGGCCGAGGACTGGGCTGAACGAGCAACGGCCCGCTCGCTGAGCGCCGACATTCTGACGACGGAGGGCCGACGCAGACTGCCGAACGGCGCGCACGTGGCGTTCCGGCGTGGCGTCGTGGAGCTCGCCGACGGGCAGCGCGGTGCGGTGGCCGCGGGAAACGTCCGCCGCGAGCAGGAGCTGCGCGTCGAAGCGCGCCATCTCGCGCTGCCGGAGCTCGCGCAGAAGTGGTACGCGGGCGCGCCGTACCTGTGGGGTGGGCGCACCGAGTGGGGCATCGATTGTTCGGGGCTCGTACAGGCGGTCTACGCGGCGCGTGGCATCAAGCTGCCGCGCGACAGCGACCAGCAGTTCGGCCAGGGACACGAGATCGCGATAGCGGCGGACGGCGCGGGTTACGAGGCCGGCGACCTGTTGTTCTTTGCGGAACGGGGGCGTGTGTCGCACGTGGCGCTCTGGGCCGGCGCGGGACGGATCGTGCACTCGGCGCTGGGGCGGGGCGGCGTGGGCGGTGACCATCTGTTTGGTGATGAGCCACGCTTGGTCCGTCTACGCGATAACCTCGTTGGAGTTCGGCGCTTGTAGCGCGCTATTTTGTGTCATGCGGCTGATTCTCTTCGACATCGACGGCACGCTGTTATGGACCGCAGGGGCGGGACGACGGGCCATTCACCGCGCCATGCTCGATGAAGTGGGCACCGCGGGTCCGATCGACGGGTACCGCTTCGACGGCAAGACCGATCCACAGATCGTGCGCGAGCTCCTGGAGCTGGCGGGGCATCCGGACGCCGGCTCGAACGATCGGGTCACGGCGGTCTGCCGGCGCTACGTCGAATTGCTCACCGCCGAACTCGAGAAACCGACGCAGGCAACGAAGATCTATCCTGGAATTCAGGAGTTGCTCAGCGCGCTGGAGCCGTATGAGGCCGACGGCCGCGCGCTCGTCGGATTGCTGACCGGAAATGTCGAGCATGGGGCGCGATTGAAGCTGCGGTCAGCTGGCCTCGATCCTGCGCGCTTCGTGGTCGGCGCCTTCGGCTCGGATTCCCATTCCCGTCCCGATTTGCCCGCCGTCGCGGCGCAGCGCGCGGCGCAGCGCACCGGGCGCCCCTTCAGCGGCGCGGACATCGTGATCGTGGGCGACACGCCTGACGACGTCGCCTGTTGCAAGCCGATGGGCGCGCGCTCCGTTGGTGTCGCGACCGGTTTCTACGACGTGCCCGCGCTCCGCGCGGCCGGCGCCACCCATGTCTTTGCGGACCTCGGCGACACGCAGGCCGTGCTGGAAGCGCTGTTTTCGTGACCGTCGTGCGGGAAGAAGTCGAGCTCAAGGCTCGAGTGGAGAACCCCGATGCGGTGCGAAAAGCGATCCTGGCGGCCGGCGCTGAGCTCATGTACCGCGGCGCGATGATGGACCGGCGCTTCGATCGCCGCGGGCGACTGGAAGGACGCGATGAAGTGGTGCGCCTGCGCGTCTACCATCCGGCCGACAAGTCCCCCGAGTGGGGAGTGCTGGGCTGGAAGGGTCCCGTGCAGCGCCGGGGCGAATACCGGCTGCGGGAGGAATGGGAGTCGCGCGTCGACGACCCGAAAGCGGTGCTCGTCATCCTGCGACATATGGGATATAAGATCTCGCTACGCGTCGATCGCGCCGTCGAGCAATATCGTCTCGGCGAGGCAACGCTCCGTCTCGAGTGGTATCCGGCCATGGATGTGCTGATGGAAGTCGAAGGACAACCCGAGGCCATCGAAGGCGCGGTCCGAGCCACCGGTCTGCCACGCGATGCATTCTTGGCCGAGTCGCTTCCGTACTTCACGGCCGCGTATGAAGAACGCACCGGCCGCGTGGCTCGCGTGAGCCGGCTGAAACGGCGCGAGTGAATCAGCCGCTCAAGCTCCTCATGCCGCTGCGTATCCCCGAGTTGGCGCCCTCGCTCGGGCGTATCATCGTGCCGCGCCGCCTGCTCGATCCCTGGGTGCCGGTCGACGACATTCGCGAGGAGCTGGCGACGCTCGTGCTCGAGCTCGGAGGTGAGGGCCGGGCGGCCGCGGCGCGGGAAGGCGATGGCGACTCGCGGGCGCGCGTGCTCGAAATCACCGGGCGCCGAGCCTGGGCCGCCGCGTGGGACCACGCGGTCCGGCGCGCCGGAGCCCGTGTGGCCGATGCGCTCGACGCCGAAATCACGCGAACCGCGCGGCAGGTACGCCTGCCCCGGCACGGCTTGCGACGCCATCTGCTTACCAATGCCGAAAAGCGCGCGATCGTGGCACGGCTCGGAACGGGCGGCGGTCCCTTCGTCGCGGCGCTCGACGAGCTCGAAGCAAACGCGGCGCGAGCGGGCGACGCGTCCGTGCTTGAAAAAGACGCGCACGCTGCCTGGCAGGAGTCGCTCCGGACTGTGGCGCGGCGGCTGGAAGCCGCATGGCTTGCCCTCGAGACCGAGGTGGACGCGGAGCGCGAGCGCTGGAATCCCGAGATCGAGACGCTGGCCGCCTGGCGGCCGGCGCTCTGGCCGATCTTCGTCGTCTGGGTTCCTCTCGCTGCTCTGCTCGTGTGGCTCGGCCTGATGCTCGGCGGCTACGTCGCCGCTCCCGCATGGCTCGCGTCGCAACTGGGCTTCTAGCCTGTCTGCTGTGCGCGGCCTCGGTGGCCCCCGCTCAGCTTCGCGTCGTCGAGGTCCCGATCGCCGGGCGGGCCAGTCTCGACTCGCTTGCCCGCCTCGGCTTCGAGATCGCGGACCTGCGATCGATTGGCGGCACACTCCGCGCCGTGATCGTGGTATCCCCGGAAACAGAATCGCGGCTCGCCACACGCGGCTTCAGAGTCGCGGCGCCGAGCGTCGCGCGCGTAACGACCGGCGCGGCCGCCGACACGTTTCGCATGTTCCACTCGTTCGACAAGCCGGGCGACGGCATTCGCGCGACGCTCGCCGCCTGGGCCGCGGCCGATACGGCGATCCATCTGGATTCGGTGGGCGCGTCCTACGAAGGCCGGCCGATTCTCGCGGTGAAGATCGGACCGCCGGACGACTCCCCCAACCGGCCCAACGTGCTGTTCATGGGGACGCATCACGCCCGCGAGTGGATCTCGACCGCGGTGGTCATGAAGCTGATTCGCTGGCTCGCGGATTCGGGCGCGGCGCTGATCACCTCGCACGACGTGTGGGTGATTCCGGTCGAAAACCCGGACGGCTACCAGTACACGTTTACGAACGACCGATACTGGCGGAAAAACCGCCGTCCCAACGACAACGGCAGCTCCGGCGTGGACCCGAACCGCAATTACCCGACGTTCTGGGGCGCCGATGACGTCGGTTCGAGCGGCTATCAGGACGCCGAGACCTACCGCGGCACGAGTCCCGGCTCGGAGCGTGAAACGCAGGCGGTGATGGCGTTTCATGCCGCGCACCCGCCGGTGGTCTCGGTTTCGTATCACAGCTACAGCGGACTCGTGCTCTATCCCTGGGGCTTTCGCGCCGGCGAGCTGCCGCCCGACCTGCCGCGCTTTCAGGCGCTCACCGGCACCGATCTGACGCCCGCCGTCACCGACGGCGTCCCCGGTTCGGCGATTGACCACTATCACCCCGGTCCCGGCTGGAATCTCTACACCACGAACGGCGAGTACACCGATTGGGCCTACCGCACGTTTGGCACGATCGCGTTCACCACTGAGTTGACGAGGGGCTGCTGCGTCGACGGGCTGTATTACGGCTTCGAGTTTCCGGATGACAGCGCGATGGTCGAGCGTGTCTTCCGCGACAATCTGCCGTTTGCGCGCGCGTTGATCGCCGCATCGGGCGATCTGGCGCGCTCGCCCGGCGTCACGGGTGCGGTGCCCGTGCCGGAGCGATTCATGTCGCTGTGGCCGGTCTCGTGGCTAAGTCTCGATGCCTCGGCGGCGCAGCCGCTCTTGACGCTGCGCACCGGGACCGGCGCGCTGGTCCCCCGCGGCTCGCTGACCGACTCGCTGCGACGCGGCACACTGCGCACCGTGTGGCGCACCGATCTCCACCTCGACGCCGTCCGGGCGCTGCGCGCGGATGCTACGCCGATCGCTGCCGAGCTGCTGTCGATCGCGGGCGCGGAGCCGCTTGATGCTGGATGGCGCGGGGGATGGTTGCGTGACACCGCGCATGTGGCGGGCCAATACTCCTGGGCCACAGCCGGAACCGATACGCTGACGTCGCCCGTCGTCGATTTGCGGGGCCGGACGGCGGTGTGGCTGCATCTGTGGACCCGGCACTACGGCTCGACGTTTACGCCGGCGCAACGCGGCATCATTCAGTTCTCCGCCGACTCGGGCGTGACGTGGAGCGATGTCGCCATGATCGTCGGCGACGGGCCGAGCTGGTATCCGATGCGCGTGGACCTGCCGCAGGCCCAGGGCCGGCGTGGGGCGCGGGTGCGGTTGATCTCGGAGAACTTCACGTGGTGGGTGGATGCCGTCGGCTTCGCCACCGATGCGAGCACGGCGTTCGATCAGCTCGCGGCGGCGGCGGGCGCCGAGGTGTCCGAGAACCCGGTGCGGAGCAATCAGGTCGTGATCTCGTGGCCTGTAGGCACGGGGGACGCTCGCCTGTCGGTGTTCAGCTTCATCGGCGAGCGGCTGTATCAGGCCACGGTCGCGGCGCCGACGAACGAATATGTTTGGGACCTCACCATTGGCGGAGGAGCGCGGCACGTGGTGAATGGCGCGTACATCATCGTCGTGGACGTGGACGGGCACCGCTACCGGCGGCGCCTGTTCGTGGCGCGCCCAGCCCCATGAGCGCGGTGGGAGTCGGCGTCGATCTCGTGGAGGTGTCGCGCGCGCGGGCGATGCTCGCTGACAAAGGCGCGCACGTCTTCGATCGCCTCCTCACACCGGCGGAAGCGGAGTACTGCCGCTCCCGACCCGATCCCGCCGAGCATGTCGCCGTCCGGCTGGCCGCGAAGGAGGCGGTCTACAAAGCGCTGCAGGGGAGCGACGCGGCCCGAGGGATCGGCTGGCGGGACATCGAGGTTACCCGGGCCCCAGACGGCCGTCCGGACGTGGCCCTCAGAGGGCTCGCGGAACGGAGGGCCAAGGAGCTGCGGGTGACGCGGGTCCTGCTGTCCCTCTCCCATACGCATGAGGCAGCGGTCGCAATCGCAGTCCTATCAACAGATTGAAATTCCGACAAAGTTACTCTAGTATTTGTCGTGCGGTTGTCCAAAACTCTCCTCCTGATCACCGCCTGCCTTGCTCAGCCACTAGCAGGGCAGGCGACTGACTCTCTGGCCTTGGCACGGCGCGTGGTTGCCGCCGCCTCCCTGGCAGCCAAGGAGTATGCCCTCGGCGTAGTCCCGGCCGGCGGGCAGATCACCCAGCCTGAGGAAGTGGACGAGGCCAAGCTCTTCATTCAGCAGGCGCAATTCGACGTCCCGGGGCTGCCGGTCCCCGCCCGGGCCAAGTCCCAGCATGCGCTGGCCCAAATCGCCCAGCTCCTCGAATCGCTGGCTCCTCCCGATTCGGTCAACCGCGCCACCGATAGCCTGGTGGCGCTCATCACTGCGGCAGCCGGGGGGCCCAAGGTTGTCGAACCGTTGCCCGCCCGGCCACCGTCTCTCGAGCGCGGGGCGATCGTCTATCGGGAGCGGTGCGTAGCATGTCACGGGGAATCGGGGCGCGGCGACGGCCCGAAAGCGAAATCGCTGAAGGGACCGCCGCCGGCGAACCTGGCGGATCCGGCGGTGATGGGCAACAAGTCGCTGCTCGACATCTTCCGGCGGATCGCGGTCGGCACTCCGGGGACCGCCATGCCGGAGTTCGCCGAAGACCTTCCGGCCTCAGACCGTTGGGCGGTCGCGTCGTACGTCGCCGCGATGCAGTACGGTGGATCGGCGACGGCCGCCACGTTTGCGGCCGTGCGGCACCAGATCGATTCCGCGCTGGCGCGGCGGTCCGACAAGATCGCGGTCGACGCGTACATGACGTTCGAGCAGGTCGAAACCGCGATTCGCGCCAACAACCCGGGATTGGCAAGCGAGCTGGAAGGAAACTTCGCGTGGCTGCGCACCCGCGTGGCGAAGGCCGACGACGCCGAGCGTCACACGATTCGCGAGCGGCTGCTGGCCGGACTCGAGCGTGCCGAGCGGGTCGTGGCGGATCGACCGTCGGGGATGAGTCTCTTCGTTGCGTCGTTTTTCCTCCTGGTGCGCGAAGGTTTCGAGGCGATCCTGATCGTCGCCGCGCTGATGACGTTCCTCGCGAAAGCGGGCGCGTCGGAGCGGCGGCGCGAGGTGGCGCGCGGCGCGTGGGCCGCCGTGGGAGCGAGCGTCCTCACCTGGGTGCTGGTCGAGCTGTTGTTGCAGGTGACGGCGGGACAGCGCGAGCTGATCGAGGGCGTGACGATGCTGCTCGCGGCTGCCGTCCTCTTCTATGTGAGCTACTGGCTTCTCTCCAAGATCGAAGCCGCCAAGTGGACCGCCTTCGTGCACGGCAAAATGCGGAGCGCGCTCTCGTCCGGTTCCGGGCTGGCGCTGAGCGCGGTCGCGTTTCTGGCCGTGTATCGCGAGGGATTCGAGACGATCCTGTTTTACAAGGCGCTGTTCAATTCGGCGGGGGCGAGCACTGTGCCGGTCGTCGGCGGAATCGCGGCCGGCTCGGTCGGGCTGGTCGCGATCTACCTGCTCGTGAATCAGCTCGGCCTCCGCGTGGCGATGAAGCCGTTCTTCGCCGTCACGGGCGTGATGCTCTACTACATGGCGTTCGTCTTTGCGGGGAAGGGCATTGCGGAGCTGCAAGGGGCGGGGATCCTACCGTTGACCGTTATCGAAGGCGCGCCGCGCATTCCGGTGTTCGGGATCTATCCCACCGTCGAGTCGTTGATCGTTCAGGGACTGCTGCTGGCGCTCGCGATCGTCGCCGCGGTCTGGGCTCTGCGGCTCAAAACAAAGCCGTCAGCCGCTGCCTCGGAGCGGGATCTGCTTCGGTCGCAGTGATTCGGGCAGCGGCTGCGGGCCTGCCGGTGCGCGCCACTTGAGCAATAGATATCCCCCCACCAGGATCAGCAGCACACTCGTGGCCTGCGCGAGCGAAAACACTCCCCCGAACCTGTCGTCCTTTGCCCGCAGGAACTCCACCAGAAAGCGCTCCAAGCCCCCGAGCACGAGGTAGCACGCGAACAGCCAGCCGATCGCGTGACCGTGATCGCGGTGCCGCCACAGCCACCAGAACACGAAGAGCATCACCGCCGTCTCGTAGATCTCGGTCGGGTGCACAGCGACCAGCGTATTGGGATCAGTCATCGCGGGAAAGTGAACGCCCATCCCCTGCAGATTCCCGACGATCGTCGGCGGCAGGCCGTTGGGAAACTTCATTCCCCACGGCAGGCTCGTGGGGATCCCGTAGTCGTCATTCACGAGGAAGCAGCCGACACGGCCCAGCGCATAGCCGAGGGCGAGGGGCGCCGCACAGAGCTCCGCCGTGAATCGTGCGGGCACGCGCCGGCGCCAGCCGTTCAGGAGAATGCCGATCGTCGCGCCGAGGAAACCGCCGTACCAAACGAAGCCGCCGCGGCGAAACAGCGTATCCAGGTCGCGGGTGAGCAACACATACCACAGCTTGGCGCCGATCAATCCGCCGATGACGCCGGCGATGACGATGTCGGCGGCGTAGTCTTCGTCGAGCCCGCGCGTACGCAGATCGAGCTGAATCGCCCACCCTGCCATCAAAAACGCGGCCATCATCATCAGCCCGAAGCCCGTGAGCTCCAGGGGTCCCAGGTGTATCGCGAGGGGATAAACGGTCATGGAAAGGCCGTGCGTCGTGCGTCGTGCGTGGTTTCGCTCATCTCGAGTCCTGGGAGCGGGAGGTCGGCACGGGCATCGAGCGTCCAGTCGCTGCGCTCACCCAGGCGCAGCCGGTGCCAGCCGGCCCGCGCGATCATCGCGGCGTTGTCGGCGTTGAGCCGCGGGCTCGCGACCGCAACGCGCGCGACCCCGGCCAGGCGCTCCGCCGCCCGCGCCGAGAGCGCGCGGCTGCATGCTACGCCGCCGCCGAGCACTGCCGTCGAATACCCTGTGGTGCGCACGGCGCGCTCCAGCTTGGTCACCAGCACGTCGAGCACGGCGTCCTGAAACCCGCGCGCGAGGTGCGCGCGATCGCGCTCCAGGTCCGTCGACGCGCGCACGGCATGCAGGGCCGCGGTCTTCAGTCCGGAGAAGGAGAACTCGAATCCCTCCGCGATCATCGGACGCGGGAAGGTAAAACGTGTCGGATCACCTTCGCGTGCCAGTTTCTCGATCGCGGGCCCGCCCGGATACCCGAGGCCGAGCAGCGTCGCCACCTTGTCGAAGGCCTCACCCGCCGCGTCATCGCGCGTCTCGCCCAGCAGCCGGTAGCGGCCCCACGCGGGCACGTCGAGCAGCAGAGTATGGCCTCCCGATACCAGCAATGCTACGAACGGCGGCGCGAGATCGCGATCTTCGATCGCCGGCGCGAACAGGTGTCCTTCCATATGGTGCACGCCGATGAGGGCGCGATCGCCGGCGAATGCAAACGATTTGCCGTAGACGACACCGACCAGCAGTGCGCCGGCCAGCCCCGGCCCGGCCGTCACGGCGACCGCGTCGATGGCGGAGGGCGCGAGACCCGCTTCCGCGAGCGCCCGATCGACGACCGCGGGCAGCGCAGCGAGGTGCGCGCGGCTCGCCAGCTCGGGGACGACGCCGCCGAAGACCTTGTGAATGTCCTGCGAGAGAATGACGAGACTCGCCAGCTCACCGTTCACGAGCACGGCGGCCGAAGTCTCGTCACACGACGTCTCGATGCCGAGGACGGCGTCAGCCACGTCGGCGGGGGGGGGTGGGCGTCGTGCGCCGCCGCAACGTCACCGAGTCGGGAATCGCGCGGGCGGTGATGCCGCGCGGCGCGACGACGGTGATCCTGGCTGCGCCACCATTCGTTCCCGTGATGTGCGCGACGACGCGCAGCGAATCGCGCGTGATCGCCTGGACCCGCTCTTCGGGGCCGCGGATGGCGACCGAGACGCGCGACGGCGTGACGATGAAGCTCGTGATCGCGCCCCCGCCGCTCTCAACCGGAATACCGGCGAACGAACGCTCCGCAATGCGGCCCATGTCGCCCGTCACGGTCACCTGCTTGGGCGAGAGACGCACGATGCCGAGCGGCATCGTATCGATCGGCACGTTGCGCATGAACTCACCCGAGACGTTGGTGATCTCCATCGGCACCGTAGTCACGGAGTCGATGGTCGCGAGACTCTTCTCGGGACCGACGAGCCGGACCGTGGTCGGCGTCATCGAAAGGCCGCCGTGCAGCACCTGTCCCGAATCGGGCGTCACGCTCACGAGCGACACGATCTTCACTTCCTTGCGGGCGACGCTGTCGAGCGCCAGGGTGATCTCGCTGGGCCGGACTTCCATCACGCGGACGTCGGCGCCTTTGGGAAGCGCGAGCTCCACTTCGTCGGGGTCGAGGCGGATGGAATAGGTGGACGCGGTCAACGTGTCCGGAACGCGGCGGGTGATGTCGCCCGCCAGCGAGCGCAGCTTGAGGATCTGGCTGCCCTTGCCGGAGATCTGGACGCGGACCGTCGGCGGCGGATGCACGAGCGCGCGTCCGGGCGGCAGCAGCACGTTGAGCGTCACGTCGAAGCTCGTCGTGACGGGCTGCTGCAGCTGCACGGCGACGTAGAGCATCAGCGCGAGGAACAGCGCCGCGCCCTTGATGGGCCAGTTCCGGGTGATCAGCTGCGACAGGCTACCGTTCATTGAGCAGCCGCCGGATCAGCATCTCGTTGACCGGATCTTCCCAGTTGGCAGCGCCGATGACGCGCTTCACGATCACCCCATCGCGGTCGATCAGGTAACTCTCGGGCACCCCGAAAATGTCGTACGCTTGCCGGATCGCGCCACTGGGATCATGCAGGATGTCGAAGGTGAGACCCAGGTTGGTCGCAAACGCCAGGATGCCCTTCTGATCCTCTGACCCCTCGAGATGAAATGGGTCGCCATCCACACTCACTGCGGCAATCCGGAAGTCGGTCCCCGCGAGCCTCTGGTGCAGCTTTTCCATCGACGGCATCTCGGCGCGGCACGGCAGGCACCACGTGGCCCAGATGTTCACGAGCACCACCTTGCCGCGGTAGTCGGACAGCGACGCAGGCTTGTTCGCGCGCAGATCGGTGGCGGCGAAATCCGGCGCCTTGGACCCGATTTCGACCGGGTTGAGCTGCGGCCGCAGCTTGATCGCGAGCGCGATGCCGAACACCGCCGTCGTCACGACGCTGGCGATCAGCGTCCACTGCTGGCGGTTCGTCATACCGTCACCATGCAGCGGCGGCGCAGCTCCTGCACTTCCCGTCCAGGATCGGCGCTCGCGAAAATGGCGTTGCCCGCCACGAACGTGTCGGCGCCCGCCTCGTGGGCCGCGACAATCGTTTGCTTCGTGATTCCCCCATCGACCTCCAAAAAACAGCGTGCGCCGTGCGCCATGAGCAGCGCGCGGGACCGCTGAATCTTCTCATTCGATCCGGCAAGATAGGTCTGTCCGCCGAAGCCGGGGTTCACCGTCATGATCAGCAAGAGATCGAGATCGCGTATGACTTCTTCCGCATGCGCGAGCGGCGTGCTCGGATTCAACGCCAGTCCGGCCAGCATCCCGTGCTTTTTCACGCTCTCGAGGTGCCGCTGCACGTGAATCGTGGCCTCCGGATGAAACGTGAACACCGAAGCGCCCGCGGCCGCAAACGATTCGATGTAGTGCTCCGGTTCGACCACCATGAGATGCACGTCGATCGGCTTGTCCGTCAGCTTGCGCAGCGTCTCGATCATGTTGGCGCCGAACGTGATGTTGGGGACGAACCGCCCATCCATCACATCCACATGCAGCCAGTCCGCTCCTGCGGCCAGGACCCGCGCCACCTGATCAGGCAGGCGCGCCAGATCCGCGGAGAGAACGCTGGGTGCGATGCGGATGCCGTTCGTCGTCATTGCGGACTCCGGGCCACGACGACGTCCACCACGGTACCCGGGGCGGCGAGCGTCCCGGCCGCCGGCCGTTGGCCCACCACGGTTCCGGGCGATGCGTCGGCGGTGCGGCGCCGAGTCACCGTGCCGAGCTGCAGTCCTTCCGTTTCCAGTCTGGTGCGCGCATCCCCCGACGCCATGCCGAGGAGATCGGGAATCGGAATGGTCGGCGCCCCGCGACTGACGACGATTGCCAGCCCGCTGCCCGGCGTCAGCGCGGTTCCCGCCGGCGGCCGCGTCAGCATCGCGAGACCTGTTGGCGCGGCCGCCTGGACCGACTCCACCTGGCTCACGACGAGGCCCGCGGCGGCGACGAGCGATTGCGCCAGCGTCGCATCGAGGCCGGAGACGTCAGGAACCGGAATCTTGGGCGGGCCGGCGCTCGACACCAGGGTGACTTTCGTTCCTTCCGGCGCGATGACGCCCGGCGGTGGATCCTGCCAGATGATGATGCCGGCAGGCGCAGTGGGATGCGGCTCCGCGCCGCCCTCGGTGACCTGCAGCTTGGACTTCTGTATCTCGGCCTGCGCTTCGGGAACGGTGAGTCCCAACACGCGCGGCACCGCCTGGTGGCCGGGCAGGATCGGCGCGGGGAAAATCACGAGGTAGGCGGTGAGGTAGCCCGCGAGCACCATCCCAACGCCGATGCCCAACCACCTCCAGAATTTCGGCGTGATCTTGACGTCCTGAAACGACTCGAAGCGGCGGCGGATGCGCATCAACTCACTCGCACCAGCCGCGCCGCGTACGCGCCGTCGATGCCGTGCCGCTGCGGCAGCGTCTGGAAGTCACCGGCCTCCGTGAGCAGCTCGGCGGGCAGCGACGCGTCACCACGCGGCGCCCGCACGAATTCGGGGTTCCCAGTCAAAAAATCTTCCACGATGCGTTCATTCTCCTCGGGCTCGAGCGAGCACGTTGCGTAGACGAGCAGCCCGCCCCGGCGAACGAGCGGTGCCGCAGCAGCCAGCAGTCTCGCCTGACGCGATGCCGCGCGCGCAAAAACTGCGGGGTCGAGCCGCCAGCGCGCATCGGGATGGCGCCGCATCGTGCCGGTTGCGCTGCACGGCGCATCCACCAGGACCGCATCGACGCCGCCCGGGCCTATCGGCGCCGCCTCAAGATCGGCGGCGACGCAACGAATTTCCACTCCCGCGCGCCGTGTCGTGTCGGCCAGCCGACCCATGCGCTCGTGGCGTGCATCACCCGCGAGAATCCGCGCACCGCGGGCTTCGAGGGCGACTGCCTTCCCACCAGGCGCGGCGCAGGCATCGTATACCCTCTCACCTCGTGGAATGGCCGCGAAGCGCGCGACAAGCGCGTGGGCGGGGTCCTGGACGATGAAGGCTCCTTCGGTGAAACCGGGGAGGGACTGGGGCCTAGGGCCTGGGGGTTCGGGCGTGCGAATCTCGAGACCCGCGCCGAATGGCGCGTCCGCCGCTAGGAACCCCGCG
>DASWEL010000005.1:0-1700 GCA_036394755.1 Gemmatimonadales bacterium
TCGAGCGGCGGTCGGCGCGGGGTGATCGTCCCTGGCATGCGCGTGCTCGATCTTGGCAGCGGCGCCCGCGACGTGGCCTTCCTTGCCGCAGATGCTGGTCGGCGACACAGGTGAGGTCGTCGGTGTCGACCGAGCTGCGGCTGCTTACAGGCGTCGCGATGGAAAGGGCGAGTAAATGGGATAACGCAATATGGACCCGCCGCCGTCGCTATCGCGATTTCGCTACGGCCATCAGCGACTGTGCACTGCCGCTACGATCATGCCCTCGCGTCCGCGGTCGGCTCTCGTCGGACCCAACGCGTCGGTCACGAGACTCCGAGCTCGACGTGCACGGGCGATGCAACCAAGGAGCGTCGGAACCTGTTACGCCAAGCGCACCGGATACACTTGGTGGGTTCCGGCGAAGCCCTTCAGAACAACGTCGCGGCCCGCAACGAAACGGATGTCGCCGGCACTCTCCGTCAGCTCGCGCAACAGCGCCGACGCGAGGATCTCGCCGCCGGAGGCTTCCCCTGCGATGCGCGAGGCGAAGATGACGCTCCGGCCGTGGAAGTCGTTGCCCTCGCGCACCGGCTCGCCCGCATGCAGGCCGATGCGCACACGCACCGCGTGCTCCGGGTGGTCCGCGCCGTATCGCGAGATCCCTTGCTGAACCCCAATCGCGCACAAAAGGGCCCTGCGAGCGCTCCCGAAGGCGACCATGAACGCGTCGCCGATCGTCTTCACCTCGAAGCCACCGTACTGTGCGATCTGAGCACGCACGATCGCGTTGTGCTCGCGCAGCAGGGCGAGCCAGCGTAGGTCTCCGAGGTGCTCGGCCATCTGCGTCGATCCCTCGATATCGGTGAAAAGGAGCGTGACGGTCCCATCGGGGGCGACGCGCGCTTGCAAGTCCACGCGCTCCCGTCCAACGGCGTCGGCCACCGCCTCGAGATTCGTGGGATAGGACTGACCGACGACTTGCGCCCCATTGGCGAACGACAAATGCATCTGCTGAATGAGCCACGTGGCACCGCGGCGCTCGAGCACCGTGGTCAGGCGATGCGGGATGTCCAGCGTCTGGCCGCCCATGCTGACACGAACGACCACGTCCCCCGACGTCCACGCGACGGAGCCCGCCGCCGAGATGTTCTGCGGCGAGAGAGTCCACGACAGCGCGTCCGACTGGGTGAGGTCTCGCTCGATTTGTTCGCGGATCGCAGCGTGCCCCGTGCGCGCCTCGTCCACGCCGGTTCCCAGCAAGAACACGTTTGGATCATCCGCAAAGAGCGCCATGGCCCCGTCGACGTCTCTGCTCGATGCGGTCTCGACGATTCGCGAGAGCACGTGCATCACTTCCGCTTCGGTGCGCGGATCGGCCTTCATGTCGTTCGAGACGATTCCCGCAAAGGGGGGACGCCTTGGGAAGCTGAGTCTCGCCCGAAGACTGCCCCCTCGCAAGGCCGCACGAAGAGCGGGCGACCGGGGTCGCCGTCGACGTCCAGCTTGAAGCGAGGAAGGCCCGGGAAGACTATGATCCCGGGCACAAGGACAGCTCGACGACTACCTCGGCAGCCGCCCGACGTTCCGCGCGAGCGCCTCTTTGGCACCGCCGAGCTTGGGTGTCCCATGGCCCGAAATCAGGTGGTCGAAGTCGAGCGCGAGCAAGCGCTCGAAGTCGCCGCGCATGCTCCCGCCCGGCGGCGTCACCGCCTTCAGCC
>DASWEL010000006.1:0-69980 GCA_036394755.1 Gemmatimonadales bacterium
GCTCCACCGGCGCCACGACGAGCTTGCGCCACCGCCGGGTTTGTGAGTACCCAGTCAGCAGGTTGAACATCTCGCTGACGTCCTCACCGAACGCTGGATCCGCCGTGAACAGTCCGATGTCGGTGTAGATGCGAGCCGTGGTCGGGTTGTAGTTCCCCGTCGAGAGATGGACGTAGCGACGCAGTCCCGAGCGCTCGCGCCGCACGACCAGCGCGGCCTTGCAATGGGTCTTCAGGCCGACGATGCCGTACACGACGTGCACCCCGGCCTGCTCCAGCTCCCGTGCCCAGACGATGTTGTTCTCTTCGTCGTAGCGCGCTTTGAGCTCGACGAGTGCGGTGACCTGTTTGCCGTTCTGCGCGGCCCGGGCGAGTGCGGAAATGATCGGGCTGCCGCCGCTCGTGCGGTACAGGGTCTGCTTGATCGCGAGGACCTGCGGGTCGTCGGCCGCTCGATCGATGAAATCGACGACGGCACCGAACGACTCGTACGGATGATGCACCAGGACATCCTCCGCCCGGATCACGTCGAACGGGTTCTCCCCGCTCGCAAACGCCGGCGCGGGCCGGGGCACGAGCGCCTCGTCGCGCAGGGTTCGGAATCCCTCACCGCGGTGCAGCGCCATCAACGCCGTCAGATCGCCCGGCCCATTCACGCGGTACACGTCGCTCTCGCGCAGGTCGAGCGCGCCCATCAACATCTGCGCGAAGCGGGCGTCGCCCGACGCGAGAATCTCGAGCCGCACCGCGTCCCCGAGGATCCGCTGCCGCAGCGTTTCCTCGATCGTCTGGAGCAGGTCCTCGGCATCGTCCTCGTTGATCGCGAGGTCGGTATTTCGGGTCACGCGGAAGACGGTGTGCGCCAGCACCTTGAAGCCGCCGAACAGGTCGCCGAGGTGAGCCGCGATGATCTCCTCGAGCAGGACAAACCGGAGCTTGTCCGGATCTCCACCCGGCAGCGCCACGACGCGATCCAGCAGCGCCGGCACCTGCACCACCCCGTACAGCTGCTGGCCCGATTCCGCGTTTTCCACCAGCAGCACGATGTTCAAGCTCTTGTTGTGCACGTGCGGGAACGGGTGGCCGGGATCGATGGCCAGCGGCGTCAGCACGGGATAGATCTCGTGCGCGAACAGTTTGTCGAGATAGTCGCGCTCCGTCGCGTCGAGCGTATCGAGGGCGACCCGCTGAATTCCCGCCGCCGCGAGCCCCGGCATGATCTCGGTATCGAGCAGCCGGTGCTGCTCCGCGACGAGGGCGTGGACACGGGTCGCGATGAGCGACAGCTGCTCCGCCGGATCCAACCCGTCGGCGCCGTAGTCTTGCGGCTCGATCCCGGCGTAGAGCTGTTGCTGCAGACCGGCGACACGCACCTCGAAGAACTCGTCGAGGTTGGAGCTGAAGATGGCCGCGAACTTCAGACGCTCCAGCAGCGGGTTCGTCTTGTCCGCCGCCTCTTCCAGCACGCGCGCGTTGAACTCGAGCCAGCTCAGCTCGCGATTGAGATAGTGGTCCGGCGGAAACGCCGGCTGGTAGGGCGTCGCCATGGTTACCCGGCGGCGAGGCGCAACCGCGGACGCCGCTCAGCGCCGCGCACCCACACGAAGCGTGGCTCCAAATCGAAGGCACGCTGAAACAGTCCTGACTTGCGCTCGGCGTCCCAGATCTCGACGCGCGGATCGGTTCGCGCTTGCAGCGTCAATTCCACGAAGCCGCGATGCGTTCCGCACGTGACCGCGGTGACTCGCTGTGTGTGCGTGCGATCGAGCCCGTCCGCAACGCGTAGCATGCCCGCGAGCGCGCGCACCAGACGGCGGTCGGCGCGCTCGAGACGCGCGAACGCGGTGTGGCGCTTCTTGGGAAATGCCTTGCGATGATAGCGAGCCACGCAGGCGACGATCTCGAGCTCGCGCTGTGTGAAGCCCTGCAGGTCGCCGTTGAGAATGAGATGATAGGCGTGCTTGTGGTGCTTCGCGTGATTGATCACGTACCCGATGTCGTGCAGCAGCGCCGCGGCCTCGAGCAGCTCGCGCGCATCGGCCGGCACTCCGAACCGCTCCGCCAATCCGTCGAACAGCTGCGTCGCCAGCTGGGCGACGTGCTCACAATGCCGCTCACTCGACCGGCATTGCCGCGCGAATGCTCGCGCGGAATCGAGCCGGCTGATCGGCCCTGCCGACTTGCGCGCCTCGGAGGGGAAACGCTCCTCGATCATCGCGAGCAGCAAACCGTCGCGCAGCCCGCCGCTGTTGACCAGGATTTGCTGGGTGCCGAGGCGCTTGGCGAGCCGCGACACCGCCGCGGCGCCGGCCACGATGATGTCGGCCCGTCGCGGATTGAGCCCCGGCGTCTCGCGCCGTTCCGCGAGCGGCGTCGCGCGCAGGCGATGCAGCAGGTGCACGACTTCGGCGCGCGAAATGGGATAACCCTGTACGCTGCGCGCCGAGCCTTCGCGGTCGAACTGCGCCATGGCCGCCAGGTTCGTGAACGTGCCACCGCTGCCGATCATGATCTCCGGATGAAATGGCGGTTTGCGCAGCTTTTCGTCGAGCGCGCGGTCGATGGCCCGGCGCAATTTGCGCCAGCGCTTGGGCGACAGCGTGCCGTCCGTCCCGTAGCGCTCGGTCAGTCGCACCGCGCCGAGCGGCAGAGTCAGCACCTCGTCCACCACCGATCCAGCCGTGAGGGTGACCTCGACGCTGCCGCCGCCGATGTCTACGACGGCGACCGACCGGCCGGCGAGATCGAAATGGCGCAGCGCGCTGCGCAGCGCGAGCTGGGCTTCCTCTTCAGCGGAGATGACGTCTACGCGCAGACCGCAGCGCCGCCGGACCTCCTGGCAGAATGCGCGGCCATTCGCGGCCTCGCGCACGGCGCTGGTCGCCACGACGCGCAGCTCCGCGACCTCGAACCCCTTGGCGATGGTGTGCATCTTCGCGAGCGCGGCGAGGGACCGCTCCATCGGCTCGTTGAGCAAGCGACCGCGTGCAAACAACCCGTGCCCGAGCCGGGTCATCTCGCGCTCTTCGTCGAGCACCCGGTACCGGCCGTCGGGTTCGACCTCGGCAACCGCGAGGCGAATCGAGTTGGTGCCGATGTCGATGGCGCCCAACCGGGTGGCAGTCGCAGTGCGGGAAGTGGCAGGCATAGCGGATCAAAAAGCTACCCCAGAATTCAGCACCGCGTCGGAACGTCGTTTGTCACGAACCGGCTACATTCATGTAACCACGTGGCGATGAGCAGGGTTAGCCAATTGCGAGGGGTTCGCGCGACGGTAGTTTCCCTCCGTCGCGCGGCGCCCTTCCGCGCGGCTACGCTTCAGACGTCAAAGGAGACGACGTGACGACGCGCCCGGTCGCCGATCTGCTCGTGACGCTCGCCGAGCCGACGCGGTTACGCATTTTGAATTGCCTGTCCACCGCTCCGATGTTCGTGTCCGATCTTTCTGCGATTCTCGATTTACCCGACGCGACGATCGTCGAGCACATGGACACACTCGCGTCGCTGGGAATTGCCCGCACGTATCCCGTCGTGCCCTACTTGATTTATACGCTGGCGCCGCAGCCCGGCACGCGTGAGCGCTTGCTGCGTTCGGTGCTCGACGCGGTGCGGAGTGATCCGGCCGCGCAGGCCGACCGCACCGCCGCACTCGATCGTTCGCGCTCGCGTTTCGAGACGCGGGTCCGGGGCGCCGTCATGAATGCCTCCTGAGACCGCGGAACCACACCGCATTCTCGTCGTCGACGACGAGCCCGACATCACGGCGCTCGTCGCCTACCACCTCGCAAAAGAGGGTTACCGCGTCACGACCGCCGGCACGGGCGCCGACGCGTTGCGCTCGGCGCGCGAAGAACGGCCCGATCTGGTCGTCCTGGACTTGATGCTTCCCGGCCACTCGGGCTTCGAGGTGCTCGCGGAGCTGCGGCGCCGAGACGAGACGCACGACGTCGGTGTGTTGCTCCTGACGGCGCGCAAAGACGAGCCCGATCGCATCAAGGGCCTGTCCCTCGGCGCGGATGACTATCTCGCGAAGCCGTTTTCCCCCAAGGAGCTCGTGTTGCGCGTGGGGGCGATTTTGCGACGCCTGGCAGCGCCTCCCGTGGCAGCCGGCGGTCGCCTCGTCGGCGGTCCGATCGTCCTCGATCGGACAGCCCATCGGGTGACCGCGGAGGGAAAGGAAGTCGAGCTCACCGCCACGGAATTCAAGCTGCTCGAGCGCTTGATCGAGCGCCGCGACCGCGTGCAATCGCGATCCCAACTCCTCGAATCAGTGTGGCAGGCACAGCCGGACATTCAGACACGCACCGTGGACATGCACGTGCAGCGACTGCGCACCAAGCTCGGCGCGGCCGGGGATTGGATCGAGACGGTGCGTGCCGTCGGCTATCGGTTCCGTGAACCGGTTGCCCCTCCAAAGAGACCTACGCCCGCCGCTCGCCGCCGTCGCACATGAAACTCGTCACGCGGCTCTTCGCGAGCATTGGTTTGCTCGTGGCAGCCGCGGTCGCCGGTTCGATCATCGCTGCCGACGTCTTGCTGCGCCGGCACCTCGAGCAGGAAATCGCGACGGAGCTGGAGCGAGAGGCGCGGCTGGTGGCGGCGTTCGCGCCGGTCGACTCGACCAAGTGGCCGGAGTTTGCGGCGCTGGCGGGCGCGCGCCTCGGTCGTCGCGTCACGCTCATCGACCCTAACGGCCACGTCCGGGGCGACACCGAGTTCGATCGCGCCTCGCTCGCTCAACTCCAGAATCACCGCGACCGTCCTGAGGTACGCGCCGCACTCGATTCTGCGCGCGGGGTCGGGATGAACGAGCGCCTCAGCGCCTCCACCAACGAACGCCAGATGTACGTAGCGATCCGGGGCGGGCCGCCCGGGCTCGCCGTCGTCCGCGTCTCCGCCACACTCGCGATCGTGGACGCGCAGGTTCATGCCGTCCAACGCGCCGTCGCCGTAGCGGGATTGGTCATGCTGCTCGCGGCCTGGCTCCTCGCCTGGGTGCTCGCGCGCGCCCTGGCCTGGCCGCTGCTCCGCATCGCCGACGCGGCCACGGATATCGCCGCCGGCCGCCCGGCGGAATTCCCCGACGTGCGCGTCCCCGAGCTCGCCCACCAGGTCGACGCGCTTCGCGCGATGCATCACGAGCTCGAGCGACGCTTCGAAGACCTGCGCCGCCAGCGCGAGGAATCCCGTACGCTGCTCGAGGCGCTGTCGGACGGCGTCCTCGCCGCCGACAAGCGGGGCATCGTCGTCGAGACGAACGCGGCCGCCCGCCGGCTGCTCGGCTACGGAGAAACGGAGCCGTTGCCTCCCCTCGGCGAGCTGTTCCATGACCGCGCCCATCGCGCGTTGATGCGCGAGGTCCTGACCGGCGCGGTGGTCGAGGGACGCGAGCTGGATCTCGGCGACCGCACCGTCGTGTTCTCCGCCCGGCCGCTCGCGGAAGGCGGGACGCTGCTCGTGCTGAGTGATGTTACCGACGTGCGACGACTCGAAACGGTCCGGCGCGATTTCGTGGCGAACGTGTCGCACGAGCTGAAGACTCCGTTGACGGCCATCGCCGGATACGCCGAGACGCTCGCGGCTGAGGCGTCGGACGCACAGGCGACGGGGTTCGCGCAGACAATCGTGGAGAACGCGCGGCGCATGCAGCGCCTGGTCGATGACCTGCTCGACCTCTCGCGCATCGAATCCGGAAGCTGGGAGCCTGAACCGCGAAGCGTCGACGTGGAGATGGCCGCACGAGAAGCGTGGGGTCCCTTCGCCGAGCGCGCCGCGGGCCGCGACGTCGCGTTCGAAAGCGCAACCAACTCGTCGGCCATCAATGCAGACCCCGAAGCATTGCGGCAGATCTTCACCAACCTGTTCGACAACGCGCTGCGGCACACGCACCCGCGTGGTCGGATCCGCGTCGGCGCGCAGCGAGCGAGCGGTGCCACTGTCGTGCGAGTCAGCGACACCGGTTCCGGCATCCCGGCGGATCACCTGCCCCGCATCTTCGAGCGCTTCTACCGCGTAGACCCCGGGCGTTCCCGCCAGGAAGGCGGCACGGGGCTCGGTTTGGCGATAGTCAAACACCTGGTCGAGGCACATGGCGGCCGCGTCGAGGCCGAGAGCGAGCTCGGTCGCGGCACCACAATCCTTTTGTACTTCCCGACTTAGCACTCGTTACACAGCCGTAACGCGTACGTCACCGACTGTTGACCGCCCACGCGCAACGTTGGCTCGTGCGAATTGCGCTCGTAACAGACACGTATACGCCGCAGGTCAACGGCGTCACGACAGTGGTCGTCCGGATCGCGAATGTGCTGCGCGACTTCGGCCACGAGGTCGTCGTCGTCGCGCCACGATATCCCGGCCACTCGCCTGCGGACCCGGGTGAGCTGCGGATTCCGTCGGCGTCGTTTCCGCCGTATCCGGCCATCCGGTTGTCGCTCCCGCGGTTCGGGGCTGTGTCGCGGTTCCTCGACTCGTTTGCGCCTGATGTCGTGCACGTCGCGACGGAGGGACCGCTCGGGTTGACGGGTCGGCGCTACGCCGTGCGGCGCGCCATTCCCCTGGTGACTTCATATCACACGAACTTCCCACAGTACGCGGGCCACTACGGTGCCGGCGTCGTTGAGCCGCTCGTCTGGAAATGGCTGCGCTGGTTCCATCGGCCCGCCGTGTTGACGCAGACGCCCGGCGAGGCAGTCGCGAACGAGCTGGAACGCCGCGGTATCGGGCGCCCGATCGTTTGGGGTCGCGGCGTGGACACCCTGCACTTCAACCCCTCACGACGCAGCGCCGGCTGGCGGCGCTGGCTCGCCGGCGGTGACGATACTGCCATCGTCCTGCATGTCGGCCGGCTGGCTCCCGAGAAAAACATCGATGTGCTCGCCGAGGCGTGGATCGCCGCCCGCGAGCACGTGGGCCAGCGTGCGACGTTCGTGCTGGCCGGGGACGGGCCGGAAGCGCGCCGCCTGCGCGGGCTGCTGCCCTGGGTCCGCGAACTCGGCTTTCTCGACCGTGACAAGCTCGCGGATGTATACGCGAGCGCCGACATCTGCGTGCTCCCGTCGAAGACGGAGACGTGTGGTCTGGTGGCTCTCGAGGCGATGGCCTCGGGGCTCGCCGTCATTGCGGCGGATGCCGGGGGCTTTCGTGAAAGCATCACGCACGGGCAAACGGGACGCCTCGTTGCGCCTGAGGATGCGACCGGGTTTGCCGCCGAAATTCTGTCCCTGGCCATCAGCCCACCGCGTCGCGCCGCGCTTGGGGCGGCAGCGCGTGCCGCGGCTGTCGCGCGCGACGTCGCTCCCGAGAACCTCGCGCTGCTGCAGCAGTACATGAAAGCCGCCGGACTCTCCAACGCCGGAGCCGCCTCATGCGCTGCGTAGTGCTCGTCCTCGCCGATGGCCTGCGCCCCGACGCCATCACGCCGACGGATATGCCGTCGCTCGACGCGCTGGCTCGGACCTACACGATGGCACTACGGGCGCGGACGGTGCGCCCCAGTCGCACGGTCGCGGCGCTCGCCTCGCTTGCGACCGGCGTCGCGCCGGAGACGCACGGCTTGATCGAGCCGGGCCTGGGGTTCCTCGCCCACCTGCCGGCTCTGCGCCCGTTGGCTCGCGAGCTGTCGCGCGGTAGCGTGCCCAGCCAGGTCGTCGCGAGCGAGCTGCTCCCGGCCGAGCGGGCGGTGCTGTGGGCGCTCACGAAAGCGGCGGGGCTCGGGAAGTACCGCTCCGCCGGTCTACGCGCACGCGACGTCGCGCGGGCGGCCCAGGCCGCCGCGCTCGCCCCGTCAGCTGGTTTGGTCTTCGTGTATCTGAACGATTGCGACCAGGCGGGACACGCGCACGGCTGGATGTCGCCGCAATATCGCGCCGCGGCGGTCGAGGTGGACGCCGCGATCGGTGTGCTTGCGGATCTCACCGAACACTCGCTGGTCATCGTGATGGCCGATCACGGCGGTGGAGGCGTGAGCACATACGACCACGCCGAGCCGCACCCCATCAACGATCACATCCCCCTCATTCTCGCCGGTCCCGACGTTACGCGCCGCCACCAGCTCACGCGCCAGGTGTCGTTGCTCGATGTTCCCCCGACGCTGCTGTGGTGGTTCGGCCTGGACGTTCCGGCGGCCTACGAGGGTCGGGTGCTCACGCAGGCGTTTACGCGGACGTCCGACCCCGTCGAGGCGGGCGTCTGATGCGCTGGCTCACGCACCTCGGCGGCGCGCGGGTGACGATCGGCATCGGCCTGTTGCTCGTCGCGGCGGGCGAGCGGCTGCTCGGTGTCGCCGCGCTGTTTGCGCTGACGACGTCGCACCTGGCGGTACAGGTGCTGAAGCGTGCCGTCGCGCGGCCACGGCCGTGCGACGCGAACGGGCGCTTGCTGGCGCTGATCGACCTGCCGGATCCGTACTCCTTCCCTTCCGGTCACGCCGCGGCGGCATCGGCAGTGAGCGGCACCGTGGCGCTCGCTCACCCCTTGCTCGCTCCAATTCTCCTGCCGATTGCGGCGCTGATCGCGATCTCGCGCGTTTCGTTGCGCGTCCATCACGTCGGCGATGTCATCGGGGGCGTGGTGCTTGGGCTGGCCGGCGCGATCGGCGCCGCAGCCCTCATTCTGCACTGACAATCGTCATGTGCCCGGCGGCGGATTGCACGGCCGACTGTCCGGGTGCCCAGGTAGCGGGGGCCAGCACGGCTCCGCTATCTGCGCATCTGCCCGTTACGCAATTGTGACATCGCCGACTCACGCCAGTGATGCCGAGCGACCAGGTTTTCAGCCGTGAACGCAGTCAACAATCACCCCAAGTCTTGAGGAGTACTCGTGCACGCAAGACTGTCGTATCCGCTCGTGGCGCTGGCGATGTTGGGCGGGTTCGCTGTCCCCGCCGCTGCTCAGGCGCCCGCCGCGCAGGCGCCGCAGGTCACCGTCGGCGGTGTTGCCTATCTGCAGTACCTCTACCAACTCAAGGACACCACCAACCACAACAACAACTTCGACGTGACCCGGGCGTACATCAACGTCCTCGGACGGTTCTCGGGTGGCGTCAGCACACGCATCACGGCGGACATCCAGCGCGTCGGTGCCGGCGACAACTCACTGCGCTATCGGCTCAAGTACGCGTTCGTCGCGTATACGCCCCAGGGCAGCTCACTCACCTACAAGCTCGGTCAGATCCACACGCCCTTCATCGATTGGGAAGAGGCACTGTGGGATTACCGCATGCAAGGGCAGATGGCGATGGAGCGTGGCGCCTACCTCTCATCGTCGGACTTCGGTCTGGGCGTGGACGGCAACTGGAACGCCGACAAGGTCAATATGCAGGTCGGGATCTACAACGGAGAGAGCTATAGCGGCGGGACCGGCGACAAGCGCAAGGACTTCATGGGTCGTGTGTCGGTACGCGTCAAGCCGACCGATGACGCCAGCCGCGTCGGTGGCCTTCGTGTCACCGCGTATGGGCAGTACGGTAAGCCGACCAGCGGCGGCCAGCGGAGCCGGCTGCTCGGCATGGTGTCGTACCGGACGAAGCAGATCACGTTGGCGGGCGAATACGCCGTGACGAAGGACAGCACCACGGGACCAGTGCCAGCCCCCGTCGCCCATTCGTCCGGCTCAGTCGCCAGCTTCTTCGGTGTGTACCGCTTCACCAACTCGAAGGCGGCGGTACTCGCCCGCGTGGATCTGACGGATCCGAACACGAATGTCGGTAACAACCGCCTAACGCGGTTCATTGGCGGCGCCTCGTATCAGCTTTCGCCAAACCTCCGCCTGCTCGCAGACCTGGATATGCTCTCGTACCAGGGCGGCGCGCCGACGCCGGCAGCCGAGGCGACACGCTCGCAAGCATTTTTCCAAGCGCAATTCACGTTCTAACGCAGACTCGGAGAGAACTACTCATGAAGCTCACACGATTCCTCGCCACCGCCGCGCTGCTCGGCACCGCCCTCCCGGCGGCCGCGCAGGTCACGCTGAACGGCGCCGGGGCGACGTTCCCGAACATCATCTATTCGAACTGGATGCTGACGTACAATCAGGGGCATCCCGATGTGAAGCTGAACTACCAATCGATCGGGTCGGGCGGCGGCATCCGTCAGTTCTCCGACGGCACCGTCGATTTCGGCGCTACCGACGCCCCGATGACCGACTCGGCCATCGCCGCCATTAAGGGTGACGTCCTGCATATCCCCACGGTGCTCGGCGCCGTCGTTGCCGCGTACACGCTGCCCGATGTCTCCCAGCCGATTCGTATCACCCCGGACGTCCTGGCCGACATCTTTCTCGGTAAAGTCACGAAGTGGAATGACGCACGGTTGGCGAGCATCAACCCCGGCGTCACCCTGCCGAACCAGGACATCATCGTCGTGCACCGCTCGGACGGTTCCGGCACGTCGTTCGTCTGGACCGACTACCTCTCCAAGGTCAGCCCGGAGTGGGCGCAGAAAGTCGGCAAGGGTCCGTCGGTAAACTGGCCGGTGGGGCTCGGCGGCCGGGGCAATGAAGGCGTCGCGGCGACCGTCCGGCAGACGCCCGGCGCAATTGGCTACATCGAGCTCGGGTATGCCTTGATCAACAAGATGCCGTTCGCGGTGCTGAGGAATCAGGCGGGCAACTGGATTACCGCCTCGTTGGAATCGGTGACCGCCGCCGCCGCCGGTGGGATGAAGGACATGGGTCCGAATACCGACTTCCGGGTGTCCATCACCAACTCGCCGGGTGCACAGGCGTATCCCGGCGCGAGCTTCACCTGGCTCTTGGTGCACAAGACGTACAGCGATACCGCCAAGGCCCGGGCGCTGGTGCAGTTCGTCTGGTGGGCGGAAACCGACGGCCAGGCGAAGGCGCCGGAGCTCGGCTATTCGCCGCTGCCTCAGGAGCTGCGCCCTTGGATCCAAGCCCGCTTGAAGAGCGTCACGGCTGGCGGGCGGTCGGTCTGGAAAACGGCAGAGTAACTCGCTGACGTACGCACATAGGCCGCCTCCCGATGCGCTTTCAGAGGCGTCGGGAGGCGGCCACTTTCGTAGTGACAATTCCGTTACATCGTTGTGACGGTGACTCCATGAGGCGCCGGTAGGTTTCCGGCGCGATGACCAGCCTCCCAGTTCCTCCCCCTCCGTCCGAGACCGCACCCTCCCGCTGGCAGTCGCTCCTCGGCAGAGATCGCAGCGATCGCATTTATCGGCGTGTGCTGACCGCGTTTGCACTCGCGCTGCCGCTGCTGATCGTCATCATCCTCGGCGTGCTGTTCGTGGAAGCCTGGCCGGCACTCAAGCGGTTCGGGCCGTCGTTCCTGTGGACGTCGACTTGGGATCCTGTCGCCGAGGTATACGGCGCGGCACCGATGATCTTCGGGACGCTGGCGTCGTCGGTGCTGGCACTGCTGATCGCCGTGCCGCTCGCGCTCAGTGTCGCGATTTTCCTGACGGAGTTTTCCCCGCGGTGGCTGCGCCAGCCGGTGGCTTTTCTGGTCGAGCTGCTGGCCGCGATCCCCAGCGTCGTCTATGGCATGTGGGGCATCTTCGTCCTGATCCCCTTCCTGCGGAGCTACGTGGTGCCGCCCCTGAAGGCGGTGTTCGGATGGACGCCGCTTCTCCAGGGCGTCTTCTACGGCAATTCGCTGCTCGCCGGCGGCGTCATTCTCGCGATCATGATCGTGCCGTACATCGCCGCCGTGTCGCGCGAGGTGCTGCTGGCGGTACCCACGAGCCAGCGCGAAGCGGCGCTCGCGATGGGCGCCACGCGCTGGGAAGCGGTCCGCTCTGCGGTACTGCCGTACGGCCGCGCCGGTCTGATCGGCGCGATCATCCTCGGGCTCGGCCGGGCGCTCGGGGAAACGATGGCGGTCACGATGGTCATCGGGAATCGCCACGACATCGGGGTGTCGGTGCTGCAGCCGGCGTACACGATGGCCGCGGCGATCGCGAACGAGTTCAGTGAAGCGACGACCGCCACGTACCAGTCCGCCCTCATGGAAGTCGGTCTGATTCTCTTTGTGCTCACGGTGGCGGTCAACGCCATCGCGCGCATTCTGATCTGGCGCGTCGCCCGCGGGGCCGCCGTGGGGAGCACGGCGCTGTGACCGCGAGCGCGTTTCGTCGCCACCTCGTGAGCTGCGTGATGACGGTGCTGGTCGTCATCCTGTCGTTCACCGCCGTGCTCGCGCTGGTGCTCATCCTCGGCAACCTCATCGCGAAGGGCGCGTCGTCGATCGACTGGGCGTTCTTCACCAAGAGCCCAGTACCGGCAGGACAGTCGGGTGGCGGCGTCGCCAATGCGATCGCGGGGAGCGGGATCATCGTCGGTGTCGCCGCATTGATCGGCGTCCCGATCGGCGTCGGCGCGGGTTTGTACCTGGCCGAATACGGCTCGGGACGGCTCGGCTTTTTCGTGCGATTCATCGCCGACGTCCTGAACGGCACCCCATCGATCGTCGTCGGCATCGTAGCGTGGACCTTCATCGTGAAGCCGACCAGCCATTTCTCCGCCTTAGCGGGCAGCGTCGCCCTCGCGATCCTGATGATCCCGATGCTGGCGCGGACGACGGAAGAGATGGTACGACTGGTGCCGAACTCGCTCCGCGAGGCGGCGCTGGCGCTCGGGTACCCGCGCTGGCGGACATCGTTGAAGGTCGTGGCGCGCACGGCGATGACCGGCATCGTGACCGGCTGCCTCGTGGGAATCGCCCGGATCGCCGGCGAGACCGCGCCCCTCCTCTTCACGGCGCTGGGCAACCTGAACTTTACGCTGAACGTCAATCAACCGATGCAGACGTTGTCGCTCCAGATCTACGTGTATGCGACAGGCCCGTTCGACGAGTGGCACCGGCTGGCGTGGGCATCCGCGCTCGTGCTGATGGGACTCGTGCTCGTGATTTCTCTGACCGCCCGCTGGGTCACGAGGGCCAGATATGGTCGCATCCGCTAACACCCGGCTGCGGCTCGAGACGGCGCACCTCACCGCACTGTTCGGGCAACATCGCGCGGTGCGGGACGTCTCGCTCCTGTTCCCCGCGAACACCGTTACCGCGATCATCGGCCCCTCAGGGTGCGGCAAAAGCACCCTGCTCCGCTGCCTGAACCGCATGCACGAGTTGACGCCCGGCGCGAGTGTCGATGGCGTAGTCCTGCTCGATGACGTGAACATATACGCCGGCGACGTGAACGCGGTCGAGCTGCGCCGCCGGATCGGCATGGTGTTCCAGCGTCCCACGCCGTTCCCGACGATGTCGATCTACGACAACGTCGCCGCGGGACTCAAGGTCAACGGACGCAAGCCGAGACCGGAAGTGGACGACGCCGTGTCGCGGGCGCTACAGCAAGCGGCGCTGTGGGAAGAAGTGAAGGATCGGCTGCACACCAGCGCGCTGGATCTGTCGGGCGGGCAGCAGCAGCGACTCTGCATCGCACGGGCGGTCGCTCCCCAGCCGGAAATTCTGCTGCTCGACGAGCCGACCGCCTCCCTCGATCCCGCCGGGACGCAGCGCATAGAGGAGCTGTGCCACGCGCTGAAGCGCCTCTACACGATCGTCATCGTGACCCACAACATGCAGCAGGCGGCGCGCGTTTCCGACTACACCGCATTCATGTACCTGGGCAGCCTCATCGAGGTAGGACGCACGGACGAGATCTTCACCAAGCCGAAGGTCGAGCAGACTGAAGCGTACATCACCGGACGGTTCGGATGAAAGCGACTGCGTCGGATCGGCGGATCGACGGATCGCCGGATCGGCGGTTGGACAATCCGCCCATCCGCCCATCCGCCCATCCGCCCGTCCTCGAGTCCAAGTCGTATAGTTTTTGGTACGGCCCCACTCAGGCGCTGCACGAGGTCAACTGCGCGATTGCGGCCAACGCCATCACTGCGCTGATTGGGCCGTCGGGCTGCGGCAAGACGACATTCCTGCGCTCCATCAACCGCCTGCACGATCTCACGCCGGGTGCGCGGCACGAGGGCGATATCCTGCTGGACGGCACCTCGATCTTCGCGCCGGGGACCGACGTCGTCGCGTTGCGACGCCGCGTCGGCATGGTCTTCCAGCGACCCAATCCGTTTCCCAAGGCGGTCTACGACAACGTCGCCTACGGGCCGCGATTGAACGCGCTCGCCCCGGCACGCGAGCTCCCCGACCGGGTCGAGCGCGCGCTGCGGCAAGCGGCATTGTGGGATGAGGTATCCGACCGGCTGCGCGAGCCCGGGACATCGCTCTCGGGGGGACAGCAGCAGCGGCTGTGCATCGCGCGGGCGCTGGCGAACGAGCCGGAGATGCTGTTGATGGACGAGCCCTGCTCGGCACTCGATCCGATTGCGACCCAGCGCATCGAGGAGCTGCTGGTCGAACTGAAAAAGACATACACTATCGTTATCGTGACGCACAACATGCAGCAGGCGGCACGGGTTTCGGATTACACTGGGTTCTTCTACGTGGGCCGTCTGGTGGAGTTCGGCGTGACCCAGCAGGTCTTTACTCGGCCCGCCGATGAACGCACGGAAGCTTATATCACAGGAAGGTTCGGATGAACGCACAAGCCACGAGTCATCGGCATTTTCACGACGAGCTGTCGGAGCTCAAAGTCGCGCTGCTCAACATGTCCGGCGAGGCGCAGGCGGCGCTCGCCGCGGCGGTCGAAGCAGTGCTCCAGCGAGATGGCGAGAAGGCGCAAAGCGTGATCGCCGGCGATCGCGAGGTCGACCATCTCGAGCTGGAGGTCGAGGAGACGGTGATCCGTCTGCTGGCGACCCAGCAGCCGATGGCCCGCGATCTCCGGTTCCTCACGGCCGCGATGAAGATCTCCAACGATCTGGAGCGCGTCGGCGATCACGCCGTCAACATCGCGCAGTCAGCCGAGCGTCTGCTCGCCAGCCGCCCGATCATTCCCGAGCCCGAGCTCCTCGAGATGGCGCGCCAGGCCCGCACGATGCTCGCCGACGCGCTCGACGCGTTTGTGCGCGGCGATGCGCAGGCCGGCCGCGCGATCTGCCGCCGCGACGACAGCGTGGACGCGCTCCACGCGTCGATGTTCCGGATCCTCCTCACGCACATGATGGAGGACCCGCACATCATCGGCACGGCGATGGAGCTGTTCCTGGTGAGCCGGAACCTCGAGCGCGTCGCGGACCTCGCCACCAACATCGCCGAGGATGTGGTGTTCCTCGTGGAAGGCAAGTCGATCAAACACCATGCGGAGGACATCGGAGAGTAGTGCCGACGATTCTGTTTTTGTGCGTGAAGAACTCCGCGCGCAGCCAGATGGCGGAGGGATTGGCTCGATCGATGGCGCCCCCTGGCTACCGTTTCGTGAGCGCGGGCTCCGATCCCGGAACAGTCAATCCGCTCGCCATTCAAGCACTCGCCGAGGAACGGATCGACATCTCGTCGCACCGCGCCAAAGGTCTGGCGAGCGTGCCGCTCGACGATGTCGAGACGATTGTGACGCTGTGCGCTGAGGGAGTTTGTCCGATCGTCCCAGGACACGTCCATCGACTCCACTGGCCGCTGCCGGATCCGAACGACCTCACGAGCTTCCGCGCGGTGCGCGACGAGCTGCGTCGCCGGCTTCCGGGGCTGTGGAATCAGTAACTACGATAGCCGATAATACGCTTCCGGCGGCTTCGGCCGCCGCCGCAGGACCTCATCCGAAGCAAATAGTCGTATCAGGACCAGCCCCGCGAGGAACCCGCCCACGTGCGCAAAGAACGCCACGCCGCCCTTGTCGATCTCGCTGAGACTGCCGAGCCCGCTGACCAGCTGAATCAGCGCCCAGTAGCCGAGCATCACCCAGGCGGGAAGTGCGACGGTCGTGATGTAGATCGGTAGAATGATCAGTGTGTGCACGCGGACTCTGGGGTACAGCAACAGGTACGCACCGAGGACGCCGCTGATGGCTCCCGACGCACCGATCATGGGTACGACGGAGTGGGGACTGACAAACGTCTGTGTGGCGGCCGCCGCAACTCCGCAGAGCAGATAGAAGATCACGAACTTCGCGTGCCCCATCGCGTCTTCGATGTTGTTCCCGAAGACCCACAAGAACAGCATGTTGCCAATCAGGTGAAACCAGCCGCCGTGCATGAACATCGAGGTGATCACGGTCCAGTACTTCGGCACCGCGTGGACCATGCAGACCATGCCGGGCGCGAGCTCTACACCGCTTCCGGGTGGCACGGTCCGGAGGATCTCCCCCGGAATGAGACCCAGGTCGCAGACCGACCGGGCCAGGGGTACCTGCGCCCCTGCCCCCTGCACAAGAAGGAAGGCGAGGACGTTGGCGATGATGATGGCGACGGTGATGATGGCGGGGTGTTCGGTGGGATTTTCATCTTTGTACGGAAACATGAGGCGGAATCTAGGGTGCCCCCCCTAGTCGTCTAGCCGTCGTCACAACTGCCTTTTTGGCATTTTAATTGGGCACGATGCTTGCCCTCTGCGACCAGCAACATCAGGTCCGCATCAAATCCCTATCAGGAGCTGAAAGTATGGCTGAGAAGATCATTGGCATTGACCTCGGGACGACGAATTCCGTCGTGTCCGTCATGGAAGGTGGCGATCCCGTCGTCATCCCCAACGCCGAGGGCGGTCGCACAACCCCATCGGTGGTCGCCTTCACCAAAGACGGCGAACGGCTGGTGGGGACGGTAGCCAAACGGCAAGCGGTGACGAACCCGCAGAACACGGTCTTCTCGATCAAACGTTTTATGGGGCGCCGGTACGAGGAAGTGACCGAAGAGATCAAGCGCGTTCCCTACAAAGTCGTGAAGGGTCAAAACGGCCTCGCAGCGGTCGAGATCATGGGCAAGACCTACACGCCACCCGAGATCTCGGCGATGATCCTCCAGAAGATGCGGCAGACGGCGGAAGACTACCTCGGCCACAAGGTCGAGAAGGCCGTCATCACCGTGCCGGCGTATTTCAACGACTCGCAGCGCCAGGCGACGAAGGACGCAGGCAAGATCGCCGGGCTCGACGTCGTCCGGATCATCAACGAGCCGACTGCCTCGGCGCTGGCCTACGGGCTCGATAAGAAGAAGGAAGAGAAGATCGCGGTGTACGACCTGGGCGGCGGTACCTACGACATCTCGATTCTCGAGCTCGCCGAGGGCGTGTTCGAGGTCAAGAGCACCAACGGCGACACCCACCTGGGCGGCGACGACTTCGACGCGCGGGTCATGGAGTGGTTGGTAGGGGAGTTCAAGCGTGACCAGGGGATCGACCTCTCCAAGGATCCGATGGCGCTGCAGCGGCTGAAGGAAGCCGCCGAAAAGGCCAAGATGGAGCTGTCGACCGTGATGCAGACCGAAATCAATCTGCCGTTCATCACGGCGGATCAGTCCGGTCCCAAGCATCTGAATCTCACGCTCACGCGTGCGAAGCTCGAGCAGCTGGTGGACGATCTGGTGAAACGGACGATGCCGCCGATGCAGCAGGCGCTGACCGACGCCGGCCTCAAGCCGGGCGACATCAACGAAGTGATCCTGGTCGGTGGCCAGACGCGGATGCCGAAGGTCCAGGAGATCGTCAAGAACTTCTTCGGCAAGGAGCCCCACAAGGGTGTGAACCCCGACGAGGTGGTGGCGATCGGGGCGGCGATTCAGGGCGGCGTACTCGCGGGCGAGGTGAAGGACGTCCTGTTGCTCGACGTTACGCCGCTGTCGCTGGGCATCGAGACGTTGGGCGGCGTTACCACGGTCCTCATCCCGCGCAACACCACGATTCCGACGAAGAAGTCGGAAGTCTTCTCCACGGCGGAGGACAATCAGACGACGGTGGAGATCCACGTGCTGCAGGGCGAGCGCCAGATGGCGCAGGACAACCGCACCATCGGCAAGTTCCAGCTCACCGGAATTCCACCCGCTCCGCGCGGCATCCCGCAAGTCGAAGTGGGGTTCGATATCGACGCGAACGGCATCCTCCACGTGGCGGCGAAGGACAAGGCCACTGGCAAGGAGCAGAAGATTCGGATCGAGGCGTCTTCGGGCCTCGGCGACAAGGATATCGACAAGATGGTGAAGGACGCCGAGGCGCACGCGGCGGAGGACAAGAAGCGGCGCGATGTGATCGAGCAGCGTAACCGGCTTGATAACATGGTGTACCAGGTGCAAAAGGAGTCCAAAGATTGGGTCGAGAAGCTCGAGCCGGGTCTCAAGTCGCGGCTCGACGCGGCGATCCAGTCGGCGCAGGCGGCCCTGCGGAGCGGAAATGCTGACGAAATCAGCAAAGCACTCGACGAGCTCCAGCAGGCATATTCAGCGGCGGGGGCGTCGCTGTACGCGGCTCGCGGCGCGGAAGCCGGCGCAGGCACCAGCGGAGGGACGTCAGGTGGTGGGGATGGTCCGACCGCCGGCGCCGAAGCGAAGAAGGATGACAAGGTCGTGGATGCCGATTACGAAATCATGGACGACGACAAATCGAAGAAGTCATAAAAGGGGGGACGGATGTCGGGGAAGACGCGAGACTGGTTGAAGTTCGGCACATTGGTGGCACTGGCGTTTGCGCTCGGTCTGGCATTCGCCTCGGCGTTCCGCCTGCCGACGCGTGGTGAGGCGGCGGTGCGGTCGGTGCTTCAGGACACGAGCCGGCCCCTGCCGCAAGCAAAGGCGGCCGTCGATCTGGGCGACGCATTCGCCTCGGTCGCCGAGCACGTGAAGCCGGCCGTAGTGTTCATCAAGTCGGAACGTCGCGAGCGTGTCTCCAGCCGGCGTGTGCCGAGTTTCGACGACTTCTTCAACGCCCCGCGCCGTCCCCAGGTCGAGCAAGGCTCGGGGTCGGGGTTCATTGTTTCGCAGGACGGCTACATCCTCACCAATAACCACGTCGTCCAAGGCGCGGACCGCGTGACGGTGCGGCTGCTCGACAACCGGGAGTTCACCGCCAAGACAATTGGCACCGATCCGAACACGGACATCGCAGTCATCAAGATCCAGACAACCGGGCTGCCTACGGTGCGGCTCGGCGATGCTGACTCCACCAAGATCGGCAACTGGGTACTCGCGATCGGTAATCCGCTCGGTGAGGCCTTCACCTTCACGGTGACGGCAGGAATCGTGAGTGCCAAGGGCCGGGGGTTACAGGGGCTGAATTCAGGCGGGCTTGCGATTCAAGACTTCATTCAGACAGACGCGGCCATCAATCCCGGCAATTCGGGAGGACCGCTGGTCAACGTGCGCGGCGAGGTCATCGGCATCAATGCGGCGATCGCCAGTGAGACCGGGTTCTATTCGGGCTACGGGTTTGCAATCCCCATCAACATCGCGAAGACCGTGATGACACAGCTGATTGCGACCGGCCATGTCGAGCGATCCGTCATAGGCGTGTCGGTACTGCCGGTGCGGCAAGAGGATGCGGAGGACGTCAAGCTGCCTGACATCAAGGGCGCGGTCGTGCAGGGATTCACAACCGACGACGCTCCTGCCAAGCGCGCTGGTCTTCAAGAGGGGGATGTCATCATCGCGATCGACGGTCAGCCGGTCGAAGCGGTCGCCCAGCTACAGCAGCGTATTGGGTTTAAGAAGCCCGGTGAGACCGTCCAGGTTACTGTGGCGAGGAAGGGAGGCGCAAGGAAGACAATTCCGGTCACGCTGACCGCGGCCCCTGGCAGCGAATCCGAAACGGCCGACGCCAATGAAGACCGCCCGAGCCGGGATTCAGCCCCATCTGAGCAGGCGCTTGGCATTTCGGTGGAGCCGCTCTCGCAGGAGGATGCGCGTGATGCCCAACTCAGCTCGGTGATCCGGAGCGGAGGCGGCCTTGTGGTCACGCAGGTCTCTCCGTATGGTCCCGCTTACGAGCGACTCGCCGATGCCAGTATCGGAGGCCCCGATATCATCCTCCGCGTCAATGGCCAGGCCACACGAACCCGGGCAGAGCTTCACAGAGCGGTGGCATCCACGAGATCCGGTGACATCTTGATGCTCACGGTGCTCTCACGGACCGGGGACGGCTGGCAACCGCGGGTCGTGCGGTTACGCAGACAGTAGTTCACGCTCAAGTCGTAGTAGAATAAGGGCCCTCAACCGAGGGCCCTCTATTTCATGTGGGTTAGCGACGATCCGCCAGCATCACGACGGCGGTCGCCGCCAGCCAGACGACGAACAGCGCCTGGCTGTAGTAGAGATTCGGCGAGAACTCGCTGAACACTACGGCCACGGCGCCGTTCGCCGCCGCAACGACCCAGGCCATCCAGGCGAGCCACTTCGGCCACACCCCGCCGTTCCGTATCGCCCAACCGAACATGTACGCCACGAGTCCCAGCATGAACGTCGCGAGCCGCTCAGCCGCGAGGCCCATCGGGTGGAGCATGTCGTAGACGAAGACGGCATGCGTGCCGGTCAGTCCTGTGTCGGACGCCGTGTACGCATGGGCGAGCTGGTAGCCCGCGCCAACCATGAACAGGATGTTCAGCGACCAGACGGAGAACGCGAACGCACCCATCCGAACCGCGGCACGGCCCGGTGTCGCGCCGGGAGTATCGTTGTGGCGCAACGCCACGCCGATCACGCCGGCATACATGAACGCGAGCCCGAACAGCAGCGCCCAGTGCATCAGGCGCCAGTCGGCCGTCTTGGCGATCATCGCGAGCTGCGCGGCACCATCGCCGGCGAGCAACGGATGTTTGAGGCCGGCGATCCCAAACAGCAGAGTTCCGAGGAGCAGGCAGAGGCCGTAGAACAACGGACGGCGGGTCACGATCATGGGGCCCTAATCTAGCACGCACTCCGCCCGGCGATATATTGGGCGGACATGGACTTGAATCGCATTCTGCGCGAGGGCTTCATCGCCGGATGCATCGGGGCGGCGGCCGTCGCGATCTGGTTTCTCATCGTAGACGTCATCAACGGCCAGCCGCTCTTCACGCCCGCGATGCTCGGCAGTGCGGTATTCTGGGGCGCGACGGGATCAGAGCACGTCATCATCGAGCCCGCCCGCATCTTCGGCTACACCATGATTCACGTCAGCGCCTTCGTCGTCGTGGGCTGCATCGCCGCCGCGCTCGCCGCCGAGGTCGAGTACGCGCCTTCTACGCTGTTTCTCGTGATCGTGGGATTCTGTTTCTTCGAGGTCGGGTTCTACATCCTCGTCGCCCTGCTCGCCAAGCCACTGCTCGGCTATCTCGCGTGGTGGAACGTGGCTATCGGCAACGGATTGGCCGCGTTTGCGATGGGGTACTACCTGTGGCGGGAGCATCCACGAATCGGCGAAGAGCTGCGCCGTCACCCTCTGGGAGAGACAGAGGACGGAGAATAACGTGCGGCGTGGGGCATGCGGCATATGCACGAAACCATCATTGCCGTGCCGCACGCCGCACGTTTAACGCCGCACGTCGTAGGCCTCCTCCGGCACCTTCGTTTCAGCATCCCCTCTTTGGTCCCAAACTGAGTATCGGAACCAGACGACCGTCATCACAATCCAGAGCATCAGCCCGCCCAACACCCACATCAGTAGTCCGCCGATTTGCTGATCATCCAACGGAGATAGTCCGCCCACCCTGGGCGCAGTCGCATAGAACGGATAGAGCACCGAATCCGATAACGTGATCAGGGCGCCCGTGACGGACATCGGAATGCCCAGTAAGAACAGATAGAGCATCTGCACGAGATGCTGCGCGCGCGGCAACTCCGGCACCGGCGACAGCACCGGCCACCACATGATCACGGCCGTCGTGAGAAAGACGAGATGCTGGGCGATATGCAGGTTGTGATGACGCAGCGCCGCTTCGTACAACGCGGGGACGTGCCAGATCACGATTGGCGCAGTAAAGATGGTGGCCGCGGCGAGCGGCCGGGTGACGACGCGAGCGATCGCCATCACCCAGCGGGGCCGCAGCAACGGCCGAATGACATGCGCCGGCGTGCCGTAGAGCAGCAGCGGCGGGAATACGAGCGTCAGTAACAGGTGCTGCGCCATGTGGGCACTGAACAGGTAGGTATCGGAGAGATTGTGCAGCGGTCCATTCAAGGCCACAAACAGTACGACGAGGGCCCCGAAGAAACTTGCGACGTGCCGGCGTGCCGACCTGTGACCCCCCAAAAAGACGTAAAGCCCGCCCAGGAGGACGAGCCCGATCAGCACGCTGGGATGGAGATCCCACCTATTCCAGGGGCTCACATTCCAGTACGAAGGCGGACTGCCCCATAAAAAATGAGCAGCAGGCTGACGATCACGACCAGCGCCAGCAGCAGCGGTCCACCGAACAGGAACGCGAAGAACCGATTATCGAACTTGAGATGCATGTAGAACATCACGACCAGCGTGAACTTCACGGCCGACAGAAACAGCAACAGCGGTACGAGGACGGTTTGAAAGGCGGGGACGTAGAACACCCCTACCTCGATCAGGGTGATCATCACGAGAATCGCCGCGATGCGCAGGTATGTGCCCGTCGTCGCGTGGGCTGCCCCCGCCCCGTGCTCGCTCATGCCATTGCCCTCATTGAATCAGGTAAACCACGGTAAAGATCACGATCCACACGACGTCCACGAAGTGCCAGTACAACCCCGTGATCTCGACCGTGAGGGCCTGCTTTGGCCCCAACTTCCCGCGTAAGGCCTGGATCCAGAGCGTCAGCAGCCAGATCACACCCACGGTCACGTGCGCACCGTGCGTCCCAGTCAACACGTAGAACGTCGAGCCGAACAGGTTCGTGGTGAGGCCGAGTCCCTCATGCAAGAAGTGGCTGAATTCCCAGAACTGGCCTCCCAAAAAGACGAGGCCCAGCAGCGCGGTGACCAGCAGCCACAGCTTGCCCTGCTTCATGTCGCCGCGCTGGACCGCCGCGAGCGCGAGCACCATCGCGAGACTCGACATAAGCAGGTCGAACGTGCTGAACGACGTGAACGGGATATTGAGAATCTCGTGCGGATACGGCCCGACGAGGCTTCTTCCCTTGTAGACCAGATAGGTCGCGATCAGCGAGCCGAAGAGCAGGCATTCCGAGCCGATGAAAGCCCAGAACGCCATCTTGCGGCTGTCCACCCCCATGCTCGTACGGTGCGCTTCGTGCGCGTGTGCAGATCCGTGTGTCATCTACATCTCGAAGGGCTCATAGGCCCAGCGGTAGATGCCGACGATGACGACCGCCGCGCCGGCGAGGACGATGGGGATCAGGTGCGCAAGCGCACCGATCGCGATGATCGGCAAGCCGAGGGCCGTGATCATGGGCCACCAGGACCCGCCCGGCACGTGAATCGGCGCCGGCGGCTCGGCGGGGAGCGCCGCCATCGGCGCGTGGCGCTCGGTCTGCCATAGCGGGAGCCGGCTCGCCACGGTGGGAATCACCGTGAAGTTGTACACCGGCGGGGGCGAAGACATCGCCCATTCCAGGGTGGCGCCTCCCCACGGATTGGCAGGCGCATTCGCCGGCCGCCAGCGGGTGCGCAGCAGATTCCAGAAGAAGATCAGGGTGGCGATGCCGATGAGAAACGCGCCAATGGTCGAGAGTTGATTGAACCGGGCGACGCCCAGCTCGGCGGGATAGGTGTAAATCCGCCGCGGCATACCGAGCAAGCCGGAGACGTGCATCGGGAAGAACGCCAGGTTCATCCCGATCATCGTGAGCCAGAAGTGTACTTTCCCCAGACCCTCCGATAGAAACCGACCTGTCATCTTCGGCCACCAGTAATACATCCCCGCGAACAACCCAAGGACCGTCCCGCCGAACAGGACGTAATGGATATGGGCGACCACATAGTAAGTATCGGTCTGCTGCAGATCCGACGGCGCCGACGCGTGGGTCACGCCCGACAGCCCACCGATGATGAACATGGCGATGAAACCGACCGCGAACAGCAACGACGTGGTGAACCGGATCTGACCACCCCAAAGTGTGCCGATCCAGTTGAAGATCTTCACCCCGGTGGGGATCGCGATGAGCATCGTCGTGCCGGCAAACACCGAATCGGCGATCGGGCCCAGCCCGGTCGAGAACATGTGGTGGCTCCACACGCTCCAGCCGAGGAACGCGATCACCACGCCCGAGTACACGACGACGGTGTAGCCGAACAGCGGCTTCTTGGAAAATGTCGGCAAGACCTCCGACACGATGCCCATCGCCGGCAGGATGAGGATGTAGACCTCGGGATGGCCGAACATCCAGAACAGATGCTGCCACAGGATCGGATCACCGCCGCCCGCCGGCAGGAAGAAATGCGTGCCGAAGAAGCGGTCGAACATCAGCAGTACGAGCGCGACCGTGATCACCGGGAACGCCGTGATGACGAGGAACTGCGTGACGAGCGTCATCCATGTGAATACCGGCAGGCGCAGCATGCGCATGCCCGGCGCCCGCATGTTGAGAATCGTCACGACGAAGTTGAAACCGGCGGCGAGCGAAGCGATCCCGAGGATCTGCAAGCCGAGCAGCCAGAAATCGACGTTCGGGCCCGGCGAAAACTGCCGGGAGGTGAGGTTGGCGTACCCGAACCAACCGGCATCGGGCGCGACCGACAGCCGATCGGCGCCGAACAGCGGCCCGGCGATGAAACTCGCGTTCAAGAACAGGCCGCCCAGCAGGAAGACCCAATAGCTGAATGCATTCAGCCTCGGGAATGCGACGTCGCGCGCGCCGATCTGGAGGGGAATGATGAAGTTGAAGAACGCGGCCGAGAGCGGCATCAGCGCGAGAAACACCATCGTCGTGCCGTGCATCGTAAAGAGCTGATTGAACGTCTCGGCGCTCACGCCGAGGCCACCATCCGGCCGAATCAGCTGCGCGCGGATGATGAGCGCCTCCAGCCCGCCGATCATGAAAAAGCCGAACGACGTCCAGAAATAGAGCAGCCCGATGCGTTTATGATCGGTGGTGGTCAGCCAGCTCTTCATTTCAAGCTCTGGAGATAGGCTACAACCGCATCGAGGTCCTGGGGCGACAGATTCTGCGGCGGCATCAGCGCGCCGGGCTTGAGCGACGGCGCATTCATGATCCAGCGGTGCAGCATTTCACTGGTATTGGGGAACAACGCGCCCGCGATGGTCGCGCGGCCCCCGACGTGGCTCAAATCAGGACCAACTTTGCCTTGCGCGATGCCGGCAATCGTATGGCAGCCGATGCACGCGCTGCGCCGGAAGACCTGCTGCCCGGCTTCGGCGGGTGAGCCCTTCGCCGGCGTCGCCGGCGCCGCACGCTGCTGATCCACCCACCGCTGGAACATGGAGTCCGACTGCACGAACACGCGGAGTCGCATGTTGGCGTGCGAGGCGCCGCAGAACTCCGCGCATTGGCCCCAGTACTCGCCGGTCGAGTCGGCGCGGAAGGCGATGCGATTGGTGCGTCCCTGGATGAGATCCCGTTTGCCGCCCAGCCGCGGCACCCAGAAGCTGTGGATCACGTCTGCCGACGTCATTTCGAGCTGAATCGGCGTCCCTATCGGTAGGTGCAGCTCATTGTACGCGCTGATGTTCAAGGTCGGGTACCGGTATTCCCACCACCACTGGTGACCGATGACCTCCACCCGCAGCGCGCCTTCGGGAGCGTGCCCCGCCGTCGCGAAAATCGCGCGCATCGTGGGAACGGCGATGAAGACGAGGATCAGCGCGGGCGCGAGTGTCCACCCGATCTCGAGCGCGGTGTGGCCGTGCACGGGCTTGGCCTCGGCTGCACCGCGGCGCGCGCGATAGCGCGCGAGCGCGATCAACAGCAACGACTCGACGATGACAAAGACGGCGACCGCCCACCAGAAAATGCCTTGGAAGAGCCCCGCCAGCTGGGTGCTGAAATCGGAGCGGGGAGCGAACACCGATTGCGGAAATTGCCCGCTGCACGCGGTGAGAAAGAGCAGGAGGAGAGCTAGTACAAACCGCACGGCGTCAAAGTAGATGGCGCCCCACAGCGCGTCAACGCGACTAGTTCGGCGGCGTGCCGCCCGGTAATCCCGGCATCGCGACCGGGGTCTCGGTAATGGATGATTTGGCGTCTGTTCCCTGCCCCGTCAGTTGTATCACCGCACCGTCCTTCAGGACCGCTTTCACCATCGAGAATTGGATGTCTGGCTGCAGCCAGACCTCGGACACCATCTGCGACGCTGCATTCCGCATGTGCAGGGCGCGGAACTCACCTCCGGGAACCGTGACAAGCTCCCATCCCACGACCTCCATCGCCTGACACTGGCGGGCGAGATCGGCTGCGATGTTCATCCCGGGTGAGGAGTTCACCATCTGGATCATCTGTGCGGGCATTTTCATCGCAGGTTGGTCCCCGCTCTTCATCACGATGCTGCGCACGCTTCCCACCCCGATCCCCGACACCAACATCTGCATGATCATTTTGTCCCTGGGCCGTTTGGGATCGGCGAACGAGACTTCGTACCAGTAGTAGGTCGTACCCTCCTGAGGCTCCTTACCGACGACCGCCATCCGCATCGTGCTGCCGTTGCTCGAGCCACCGGTCCAGGTGTAGGTCGACCACGTTCCTACGGCGAGCGTGCGGTTCTGCACCTGGCTGCAGACTTTGTCCTTGTCTTGTGATGCCTGTCCGGCCGCGGGACGGGTGAAGACGGCGGCACCGAGGGCGACCGCGAGGACGATGGAAGAGCGGGTGCGAACCATGATGTGGCTCCAGAAGCTGGACAGGGACGACAACAGGACCCGGGAAAGATACATTTCGCACACGGTTCGCGACCGTGGCGGAATTGGCAGACGCGCCAGCCTTAGGAGCTGGTGGGGCAACCCGTGGGGGTTCGAGTCCCTCCGGTCGCATCCTAACTCCCGTGCGTCGTGCGTGGTACGTCGTGCGTCGGGACCTTCGCGACCCGCCACGTACGACGCACGACGCACGACGCACGATTAGATTTCGCGCAACATGCCCGACACCATTCTCGTCAAGAAAACCCGCGCCGAGCCTGGCGAAGCGTCGCTAGAAGTAACGATCCCGCCCGACAACGTGAAGGCGGCCGAGGAGCGCGCGACGAAGGCCTATCAGCAGCGCGCCCGTCTCCCCGGGTTCCGTCAGGGCAAGGTGCCTGCTGCCGTCGTGCGGAAGAAATTCGCCGATGACATCCGGCAGGAAACGCTGCGCGAGCTGGTGCAGGAGAGCTGGCGCGTCGCGCAGAAGCAGGAAGAGCTGAAACCGATCGCCGACCCCCACATTCACAACCTGAAGTGGGAAGAAGGCGCCCCCGTCACGTTCGAGTTTCATGTCGAACTGAAGCCCGACTTGAAGCTGCAGCGCCTGGGCGGCTTCCGGCTCACGCGGACCGTACCCGCGGTCAGCGCCGCGCAGGTCGACGCCCAGCTCACCGCGATGCGCGAGCAGCGCGCGCCCTGGACGCCGGTCACGGGCGAGAAGCCGAAGCCCAAGGATCTCGTGGACGTGATCATCGCGACGCGGGAGAACGGTGCGGTCAAAGATCCGCAGCCCTACCAGTTCGTGCTGGGCGAGGGCCGGGCCATTCCAGACGTCGAAGAGCGCGTCATGAACCTGACGCCGGGCGAATCGCTCGATGCCACGGTGCGCTTTCCCGATGACTTCGCGGAAGAAGCCAAGCGAGGCCAGACGCGCGACATCCAGCTCACACTCCGGGAAGTGAAGCGTCAGGAGGTCGCGACGCTGGACGATGCCTTCGCGCGGGAGATGGGAGATTTCGAGTCGCTCGACGCGCTCCGCACGGCGATCGCCACGGACCTCGGTAAGGAAGCCGAGCGGGACGCCGACGCCAAGGTCCGCTCGGAGCTGGTCGAGCAGATCGTGCAGGCGAACAACGTCATTGCGCCGCGCCCGCTGGTCGAGCGCGTGCTGGGGATGTACGCGCAGGCGTACGAGATCCCCGAGGAGCGCTGGCCGAAGTTCGCCGAGGAGTTCCGCTCGATCGCCGAGGCGCAGGTCCGGCGCGACCTCGTGCTCGACTACGTCGTCGAGTCGCAGAATCTGCGCGCCACCGAAGGCGAGCTGGATGAGCGCATTCAGCAGCTCGCCGAGCGGCGTGGGACGCCGGCGGCGCAGCTGTATGCGTCGCTGGAGAAGGCCAAACGGCTCCGCGATGTCGCGCGGAGCATCACCGAGGAGAAGGTGTTCGCCTATCTCCTGTCGCAGTCCACCGTGGAGCAAGCGTGACGAAGAGCGAAAGCCACATCTATCCCCCGTACATCATCGAGCGCTCGAGCCGTGGCGAGCGCACCTACGACATCTTCAGCCGCCTGCTGATGGATCGGATCGTGTTCCTCGGCACGTCCATCACCGACGATGTCGCCAACATCATCATCGCCCAGCTGCTGTTTCTCGATGCCGACAACCCGGAACGAGACATTTACCTGTACGTGAATTCCCCAGGTGGGCTCGTTTCCTCCGGCATGGCGATCTACGACACGATGCAGTTCCTGCGGGCCCCCGTGAACACGATCTGCATGGGCATGGCGGCCTCGATGGGCTCCTTCCTGCTCACCGCCGGACGCAAGGGGAAGCGCTCGGCGCTGCCGCACGCCCGGATCATGATGCACCAGCCCTCCGGCGGCACGCAGGGCACGGCGTCGGACATCGAGATCCAGGCGCGGGAGATCCTGTTCCTGCGCCGCAAGCTCAACGAGCTGTATGCCAAGCATACCGGCAAAACCGTCGAATCGATCGAAAAGGACATGGACCGCGACCGCTTCATGTCGGCGGAAGAGGCCAAAGAGTACGGTTTGATCGATCACGTGATCTCGAACTTCGAGGAAATCAAGGAAGACGGGAAGGCAAAGAAGTGATCCCTTGCGCCGCTAGAAGCGCCTTCCCATACTAGGATACGATGTCCCACGACAAGCATCTCCGCTGCTCGTTTTGCGGTAAATCGAAGGATTCAGTCCGGAAGTTCATCTCCGGGCCGTCCGTCTATATCTGCAATGAGTGCATCGCGCTTTGCAATGAGATTCTGGCGGAGGACGAAGAGCGCGAAGTCGCCGAAGCCATCACGCAGGTCCCCACGCCTGCCGAAATCAAGGATGTGCTGGACCAGTACGTGATCGGGCAGGACCGCGCCAAGAAGACCCTCGCCGTCGCCGTCTACAATCACTACAAGCGGATCAATTCGCACTCGGGCCGCGATAACGAGGTCGAGCTCGACAAGAGCAACATCCTGTTGATTGGCCCGACGGGGGTCGGCAAGACGCTCCTGGCGCAAACGTTGGCCCGAATTCTGGACGTGCCGTTCACGATTGCCGACGCCACCACCCTCACCGAGGCTGGCTACGTCGGTGAGGACGTCGAAAACATCCTCGTGCGCCTGCTGCAAGCCGCCGATTTCAACGTTTCCGAGGCCGAGCGGGGCATCGTCTATATCGACGAGATCGACAAGATCGCGCGCAAGTCAGAAAACCCCAGCATCACGCGCGACGTCTCGGGCGAAGGTGTGCAGCAGGCGCTGCTCAAGATTCTGGAAGGCACAGTCGCGAGCGTGCCGCCGCAGGGCGGCCGCAAGCATCCGCAGCAGGAATACATCCAGGTCAACACCAAGGACATCCTGTTCATCTGCGGCGGCGCGTTCGACGGGCTCGAGAAGATCATCGAATCCCGCACAGGCCGGCGCCAGATCGGCTTCACCAAGGAAGAGGTGGCTGAAGGTGTCGCCGAGAAGCTGAAGAAGAATCCGTTCCAAGACGTCGAGCCGGACGACTTGCTGCGCTACGGCCTCATCCCCGAGCTGGTCGGCCGCCTCCCGGTCACCGTGCCGCTCGACGCGCTCGACGAGGAGGCATTGGTCAAGATCCTCACCGAGCCCAAGAACGCGCTCGCCAAGCAGTACCAGAAACTGTTCGATCTCGAGGACGTGCGGCTGACGCTCGAGAAGGACGCGCTCAAGGCGATCGCGGCGAAGGCGATGAAGCGCGGCACCGGCGCGAGAGGGTTGCGCGCCATCCTCGAAGAGATGATGACCGAGATCATGTTCGAGCTGCCGAGCCGCGATGACGTGCGCGAGGTGGCCATTACCGCCGAATGCGTCACGTCCGGCCGCGCGCCGCTCCTCGTCACCGAGCGCCCCCGCCAGAAGAAAGAAGCCTGAGCGACCCTCGCTACATCGGCTCGTTTCCACGCGCTGATGTGTTGCTCGATCCTCCACTTCCCGAAGTCGCGTTCGTCGGCCGCTCCAATGTCGGCAAGTCTTCGCTGCTCAATGCTCTTGTAGGGCGACGGATCGCAAAGATCTCCGGCACGCCGGGGAAGACCCGGGCGTTGAATGTCTTCCTAATTCCAAACCTGGGGAGTGAGGAGTGGGGAGTGGGAGCTTCCGGGGCGCACCGTCGCGAACCACTCCCCACTCCCCACTCCCTGTATTTTTTGGACCTGCCCGGGTATGGATACGCACGGGCGGGCAAAGCACAGCGAGCCGCGTTCCGGGGATTGGTGAAGCACGCCTTGCGACGCGAGCGGTTGCGTGGCGTGGTCTGGCTGCTCGACATCCGGCACGCGCTGTCCACGGACGACGAGGCGATGCAGGACGCCCTCGCGGAAGAAGCAACGCAAGTGCTCGCAGCCCTCACGAAAGGGGATAAGCTTTCTTCAGGCAAACGCAGCACGAGAGAGCGCGAGCTGCGCGAAGAGCTGGGGCTGCTGGAGGATCAGGTGACGGTGACGAGCGCGAAAACCGGCGAGGGCATCGCCGATTTGCAGGAAGCGATTGCGGGACTGGTTTCAGGAGTGGTGCAGTGATCATCGCATTGCTGGTGTGTCTCATTGCACAGGATACGGTGCCTGCCGGTTACGGCACGCTCCACCGCGACGATATCGCCGTCCGCCTCGCGACGGGCACCATCGAGGTCCAGGTGCTGCCGCTCGACGAGCAGGTGATCCGCCTGTTGGCTCCCGACACCTACCACTCGCTCACAGAGCTCGTCCGCAGTCGCGCCGCGGATCTCACCGATGCTGCCGCCCGCGGATCGACGCAGAATCCGACTCTGGTGATGGTGACATTTCTTGGAGTGGTGCCACAGGCGCGATTCAATCCGGAGGAGCTGACCATCACGAGCCGCGGCCGCCTGTTTCGCCCCATCGGGATCGTGCCGCTCTCGCCCACCTGGAGCTCATTTCAGCTCGATGCACGGCAGCAGGCGGCCGCGATCTACCTCTTCGATCCCGGCATCAGCTTCGCCGAACAGCTGACCGTCAGCTACCAGGGCCTGTCCAGCGATGTCTGGAGCCACTCGCTGCGCCTGCTCGATCAGGAACGCGCGCGGGTCAGGGCCCGCGCGCAGGTGGGAGCGAAACACGATTCTGGAGACCTGTAGCCCACCGCACGCCCGTCGAGTCCGCACATATCACATGCATCCCCTGCGCCACCGCGAGGGCGCGGTCGCACCCCAGCGCGAGCAGCGCCGCCGCCCAGGCGCTTGCCGTCAGACCGTCCCCCGCCAGCACCGTCACCGAGCGTGCCGCGCCGCGCGGCGCATTGCGCTGCGACGCGGTCCGCACTGAGCCGCCTTGTAGATCGACAACCGCCAGCGTGCGCAGCGTGTTGTCGGGATCGGGAATGCCGACCGCCCGGTGTGTCGGACGCGCGGGCGGCGCGTGCGGCCCTACCCAGAGGTACTGGCCGCCCAGGTCCAGCAGCGCGCTGTCCACCACATTGGCGAGCGCCAACGCCGCGCGATCGAGCGCATATCCAGGAGCGATGCTGTCGGCCACGAGTGCGATACCGGTGCGCCGAAGAATCTCGCGCCGCACGGCATCGAGTGCGGCGATCGATACGTGCCGTTGGAGCAGTGAGTCGATGTGATCGACGGAATCGCGCGCCGCATCCAGGGTGCGCGCAACGCGCGTGCTATCCGTTCCCCACGCGGCGGCGGACATCATCGTCCCCAACTCGGGCCATACGCGCGAGACACCGGGGCGCGCTTCGGCGTCGCACGCCGCGAGGCTCAAGCACAGCAGAAGATTGATTCTCAAGATGTATAGTTGAATATAGATGCCCATGGACCTGCTGCGACAACACGCACTGGAGTTCGCGACGATTGCGATCGCCCTGATTTTCGCGGGCGCTGGGCTCGTGTTGTGGCGTTTGCGGCAGCGGTTGCTGCGCTCCGAGCAGGAGCGGCGCCGCGCCGCCGAAGAGCTCAATCGTCGCCTGTCCGAGCTCTTTTCTCTGCAGGAGCTGTCGTACGTCCTGTCCGACTCGCTCGAGCTGGACCGCATCGTCGAGCAGGTGGTGCGCTACGCCGTTCGCTTTCTCGACGCGCAGGGCGCGCTGCTGGCGCTGCTGGCGGATGCACCCAGCGATCCCCTGCAGATCGCCGCTGCCGAAGGCACACTCGCGCCGCTGCGCGGCCAGAAGATCCAGGGAGATGATCCAGGCCTCGTCGCGCGCTCCACGGGCCGGGAGCACCTGGAGCTGATCCGGAATTCGGGGGCCGCGCCCACGGTCATCGTGAAGGGCTTCGACGCCGCCGCTGCCGCCGCCGTTCCGCTCCGGTCGCACGGGATCGTCATCGGTACGCTCATCATCACCGACCCCAAGGAAGGCGTGTTCGTCCCGGAGGACATCCGGCTGCTGTCCACCCTGGCGACCCACGCTGCCGTCGTCATCGCGAACGCGCGCTTTTTCGAGATGGTCCGGCGCGCCAAGGAGCAGTGGGAGACGGCCTTTGACGCGTTGAGCGAGGGCATCGCGGTCGTGGACGACGAGGGACGGGTGCGACGCTCGAATCGCGCGCTCGCCAGCCTGCTCAACATGCCGCTGCAGAACGTCGTCGGCACGCCGCTCGGCGAGGCCCTACTCGGCAAGCCGAGCGCGCTGCAGGAGCTGCTCGCGGCGACGCGGCGCGGCGACCGTCCGGCGCCGCTGGTCGCGCGCTCCGAGCGACTGGGGCGCGCCGTCCGCGTCAACGCCGCCCGCATTCCGGGCGCGGCGACCGAACAGAGCATCGTCGTGATGGTCGAGGACGTCACGGAGCAGCAGGCCCTCGAAACGCAGCTGGTTCAGAGCGAGAAGCTGGCGGCCGTCGGCCAGCTCGTCTCCGGCGTCGCCCATGAGCTCAACAATCCGCTGACATCGATCGCGGGGCTGTCGGAGTTCCTGCTCGAACAGAAAGAGCTCGGCAAGAAGGACCGCGGTCATTTGCAGGTGATTCAGGAACAGGCGGAGCGCGCCAGCCGCATCGTGCGCAATCTCCTCACGTTCGCGCGCAAAGGCGCGGCCGAGCGCGTGCCGGTCGACTTGAACGACGTGATTCGCCGAACGCTGTCGCTGACGTCGTACGACTTGAAGCTCAAGGACATCGTGGTCGAGCGGGAGTTGAGCGGCGCGCTGCCCGACGTGTTCGGGGACCGGCATGGCCTGCAGCAGGTCGTGCTGAATCTCGTGACCAACGCGGCCCACGCCGTCGCGGAGAACCCACGGGAGCGTCCCCGCGAAATCACCGTGTCGACCTGGTTCGACGGGCAGGTGCACCTGCGCGTCGCGGACACGGGGCCCGGCATTGCCGACGAGATTGCTCAGAGCGTCTTCACGCCGTTCTTCACGACCAAGGAACCCGGCAAAGGCACGGGCCTCGGCCTCTCGATCACGTATTCGATCGTCGAGAGTCATGGCGGACAGATCACGCTCGAACCCCGCGGCCCGCGTGGCGGCGCGGCGTTTCGCGTGGACCTGCCTCCCGCGCCGGCCGACGCCGTGCGGCCGGCGCTCACGCCCGTCCACGGCACGCCGGCCGTCAACGCCGCATCGATGGTGAAGCGCACCATTCTGCTCGTCGACGCGGATCCCGCGGTGCAGCGGACGATCAAGGCGCTGTTCGCGCGCGACGGCCACGACGTCGAAGTGGCGGGCGATCCGCAGCACGCGCTCGATCTGGCACAGCGCGGCGGCTTTGACCTCGTGATCACCGACGCGCGCGCGATGGCGCCGGGGAAACGCGGGACGCTGTTGGCGGAGGAATTGGTGACGCGGATGCCGGCGCTGCGGGATCGGATCATCGTCGCCACGGGCGACGTGCGCCCGACGACGGAAGAGACGCTCGCGCGTCTCGGCGTGCGTTACGTGCGCAAGCCTTTCAACCTGCGCGATCTCCGCGTCGAGGCGGCGCGCTTGTGGGAGGCGACGGCGCTGTCGTAGGCCTCCGACGGCCAGCCATACGTCGCAAGGTTGACCGCTCCACCCGGTGCGAACCGCACGCCTTCACGCAACAACAACGCCCGCTGCAGCACCGCGCTGTGATCCTGCCCGGAAAACGAAATGCGGCCCGCGGCGTTGATGACGCGCCACCACGGCACATCGTTGTCTTCGGGGAGTGCGGAGAGGGCCCAGCCGACCGTGCGGGCGGCGCCGGGGCGACCCGCGAGCCGCGCGATGATCCCGTACGTCGCCACCCGTCCCTTGGGGATGTGACGGACCACGCGGTAGATCCGATGATAGAATGGATTCACAAGGGAGCCTGAGTACTAGCTTACTCGCAGGACGTCTTCCAGCAAGCCCGCGTCCCCACCCCCCACTATTGACAAAATGTCCTCCATTGCTCTCCGCTCTCGCGGCCAGGCGAACCGCCCCGCCGCGTCCCGGGCCTCGAGCCACTCCGCGCGATCGTGCTCCGCCGAGAGTTTTACGCTCGCGCCGGACGCGACGAACGCGGCGAACACCGGAATCAGCGCCACCTCGTCGCGCGTGTGTTGATAAAACGCTTCCGTGCGGCTGAGATTGTAGAATTTGTCCGGCACGAGACCGGTTTCTTCGCGCAGCTCACGCAATGACGCCTGCACCGGCGTCTCGCCGGGCTCGATCGTGCCGTGCACCGTCTCCCACGATCCGACGTTGCGGCCGTGCGGACCGCGCCGCAGCGCCAGCACCTCGAGCGTCGGCCCCGCTCCGCGCAGGGCGTACGTGTCCACGAAGGACACTCGAACGGAAGTCAGCGGCGGCGGCCGAGCACGGCTTCGAGACGCGCGGAGAGCGCGCGCGCGCGGAATGGCTTGGTGAGAAAGTCGTCGGCGCCCAGCTCGAAGACGCGCACTTCGTTGTCTTCGTCGCCTTTCGCAGTCAGTACGATCACGGGAATGTTCGCGGTGGCCGGGCGCGAGCGCAGGTGCGACAGCACGCCGTAGCCGTCCAGGCCCGGCAGGTTCAAATCGAGCACGATGATGTCGGGCCCTACGCGATCGACCTGATCGAGCGCCTGCACGCCGTCGCGGGCCTCGGTCACGGCGTAGCCGTCGCGCTCCAGCAGGTCGCGCATCACTTTGCGCAGGCTATCCTCGTCGTCGACGAGCAGCACCTTCGATGCGGGCTGGCCGTGCGCGCCAGAGCGCCGCGCGGGCGGCGCGGACTCCTCGAGCAGATCGAAGACCGTAGAGACCGGTGCGGCGGGCTCTGGCGGAGCGCCAACCGTCCCGGCGGCCGGGCTGCCTCGTACGGCGGCGCTGCCGCGTGAGACGCGCGGCTCTTGCGGCGAAGCTTCCGGTTCGTCGGGAATATCCACCACGCGCGTGAGCTCATCGAGGGTGGACTCGCCGCGTGCCACATGCGCCAACCCCGAATCCCACAGGGACTTCATCCCGCCGCGTTGCGCGGCCTCCGCGATCCGGTTCGCCGCCTCGCCGGCGGCGATCAGCCGCTCGAGCTCCGGCGTCATCGTGAGGATTTCGAGAATGGAGAACCGGCCGCGGTACCCCGTCATCGCGCAATCGGGACAGCCCGCGGCGCGATAGAGCGGCGTCCCCTTGGGAATCCAGCGCCGCAGCCGCTCGGGCGGCGCTTCAATCCAGACTTCCTTGCACGTGGCGCACAACTTCCGCATCAGGCGCTGCGCCACGACGCCACGCAGCGACGCCGCGATCTTGTACGACTCGACGCCGATGTCGACGAGCCGCGTGACGGCGTTGGCCGCGTCGTTCGTGTGGAGCGTGGACAGGACCAGGTGTCCGGTGAGCGACGCCTGCACGGCGATCTGTGCCGTTTCCTTGTCGCGAATCTCTCCGACCAACACGACGTTCGGGTCCTGCCGCAGGATCGAGCGCAGCGCCGCGGCAAAGGTGAGGCCGGCTTTCTCCTGCACTTGCACCTGCACGATCCCCTGCATCCGGTACTCCACCGGGTCTTCGACCGTCACGATGTTGACGCCTTCGCTCTTGATCTGATTGATCGCCGAGTAGAGCGTGGTCGTTTTGCCCGAGCCGGTCGGCCCCGTGACGAGCAGGATACCCTCGTGGTTCTCGAGCAGCCGCTTGATCGCTTCGGCTTCGCCCGGATTGAGGCCGAGGGTGTCGAGCGACTTGACCGTCGCGCGGGAGTCGAGAATGCGGATGACGACTTTTTCGCCGAGCTGCGCGGGCAGCGTCGAGACGCGCAGGTCGATCGGCTGGCCGTTCACCGCAACCCGCGCGCGCCCGTCCTGCGGGCGGAGGCGGTCGGCGATGTCGAGCGAAGACATGATCTTGATCCGCGAGATGAGCGGCAGCCCCGCTTGGCGCGGGATCTTCATGACCTGCCGCAGCACGCCGTCGATCCGGTAGCGCACCGCCACGCCGCCCTCTTCGGGCTCGACGTGGATATCGCTCGCCCGGGAAAGGATCCCCTCGGAAATGATCATGTCGACGAGGCGAACGACGGGCTTCTGGCTGGCGTCTGCTTCGGAGATGTTGAGCTCTTCGGGCGCCGGCGCATCCGCCAGGGTCGTGACCTCTTGATCGCCCATCCCCTCGAGCAGCTTGTCGATCGCCCTGTCCGACCGGTACATCTCATCCAGCTTCTCTCTGATTTTCGATGGCGCCAGCAGGAACAGCCGGATCTCGCGCGCCGTGGCGAATGCCATCGCCTTTTCGGCGTCGAGATCGAAGGGGTTCGCCGTTCCCAGCTCGAGGAAGGAATCGGTCAGGCGCAGCGGCAGCACGTGGTAGCGGCGCGCGAGCTGTTCGGGCACGCCATCCCGCGCCGTGATATCGATCTTGGAAGCGTCGCCGATCTTCAGCCGGAAGCGGTGCGACAACTTGTCGATGATCTCAGAGTCGGTATGGATCTTCTCGGCCACGAGGCATTCCCACAGCGTCCGGCCGGACTCCGACTTTGCCCGGAGCTCCTGGAGGCGCTCGGGCGTCAGGCCCTCGAGGGACTGGGCCAACCACTCGTCTGGGAAGGCGTTTACGGGCATGAGGCTGCCTCCAAGCTATTACCGAAGGCGCCCGAGTCCAGTATTCCGTATCACAGAATGTCCCAAAAATCGCGCGTGATGTCGAAGGCGACACGTATCTGGCGTGTCTGGACCCCGTATCCCGCTTCGAGCCGCAACAGTCCGAGCCATTCCGCACCGAGTCCCAAGGTCACGCGGCTTCCGGGCGTCGCCTGCCACGGTGTGAGCCCGATCGGCTCCGCGGTCCACCCCCACGCGGCGTAGGGCGCGAGCGTGATCGTGGCCGGCGTCCGCGCCGGCCCCGCGCTCAGACGAATGAATGGCACGGGAGTGCGCCATTCGATGTGCAAGAGTGCAGCCCGGCGGCCGCCCCAATCCCGGAACCCATCGCCCAACAGCGTCCCACGGCCGCCGAGGACAAACGCGCGGTGTGGCGGCAGGTTGCGCGTCGCCAGACCAAACTGCACCCGCGCCAACAACCGGCTTGGCCCTGCCCCGACCGGCACGAGCAAGTGCGCCGTCCCACTGAGGCGCGTATAACGCTCGCCGAATTCCAACGTCACCTCGCCGGCGACATCGCGGCGCACGGCGAAGCCCTCGCTGCGGCGCCGCAGGGTCAACGCGGCCGTGGAGTAGTCGCCGTCGTTCACGGCGGGATTGGGACGATAGTGTCCCGTCGCCGGCGTCGCGTGAACCGCGAGTGATGCGACGTGCTCGTGTGCGGTTGCGAAGCGCCACTCGCCGCGCGCGCCGAGCCCCGAGCGCACGCTGAGCCGCACGCCCGCCGCACGATAGTAGTCGCCGTAGTCGTCGCCGAATTCCTGCGACGCGATCGAGTTGAGCAGCGGTGCGATCACGGGCGCTTCCCCGATGTCTCGGACTTGGGCGTACGCCGTCAGCTCGAGCCCGTCGGCGGACGTGAATGCGATGCTGCCCTTCCCCGTCCGGTCGGCAAACCCGTAAGTCCCCAGGCCGCGGAGCTCGAAGCCATCGTCGGGCGTGCGCCACACGAAACCGGCTCCCACGGCGAGACCCTCCACGCGATTGACGTGGACCAGCTCGCTCAGCGAGCGCGCCCCGAGGCGTTGGCGTTTGAGCCCCGTGAGCGCGCGGCGGCCCGCGATGCGACTGACTTCGGCACGCACGTGTTGCAGATCGTTCTCGCGCACCGGCTCGGCGACGTCCTGGATGGCGGCGCTGAGGGTGCTCGGCCACGGAAAGGAATCGCGCTGGGCCTTGGGCAGCGCCGTGATCTCTTCGCCGCGGAAAAAGCTCGTCTCGAGGCCGAGGTTGAAGACGTAGCTGTCGATCTCCCAGCGTCCGCGGATGATGCCGCGCGCCGGGATGTCGAGCCACGTGGCGCGGCGGCGAATCTCCACCTCCTGACGGTACGGCAGCCAGAATTGTCCTTCCCAGAGAGCGTTGTCCAGGATGATGCTGACGTCCTCGAGCTGTGGATCCAGATACGCCTTGGGCGTGAAATTGAACGTCATGCGTACCAGCTCGGCGGATTCGACGTCGACGAAGAGCGTGCCGACGATGGCGGCGGTGCCGAAGTCCTTGGGCCGCACCCGCAGCGCGACGACGCGCACCGCGCGTTGCGAAAGCACGATCGCCGTCGTGTCGCCCAGGGCAAAGTCGTACCGGTCTGTGCCACCGGGGGCGAGCGGGTGCGGCACGTCGCGCACTTCGTCGCCCTCACCGAGTCGGATGGCGATGCCGAAGTTGTTCTGCACGATGCCGAGGTGATCGCGGTGGTAGTTGATATCGGTGGGGAGCTCGGCGCGATCGCGCCAGCCGATGATGCGCTGCTTGCTGAGCTGCGGCGCCTTCCAGTACACTTCCAGCTCCAGCTGATCCGCTTTGACGAGCCGCGGCGGCTCGGTGAGCCCTTCGCCGAACTGCCCCAGGAAGAAGAGAAAACCGTGAGCTTTGGCCTTGTAGTCGCGCAGCGCTGTGTCGACCGCGGTCTGTGCCCGGCGGTCTATAGCGCGCCGCGCCAGCGCCAGGGCGGAATCGCTGTTCCAGTCCTGTGCCGCGGCAGCTGGGGGGGTTGCAAGCAGGAGCAAGAGCACAGCAGACCAGCGCATTGCCGCCAAATTTAGGGCATGGACCCCCGCGACGCATTCCTGGAGCGCGCCAAGCGTGGCGGAATCGTGCCGGTGATCCGCGAAGTGGTCACCGATGCCGATACGCCGGTGGCCGCCTTCGCGAAGATCGCGCGGCCGCCGTTCGCGTTTCTGCTCGAATCACTGGTCGGCGGCGAACGCTGGGCCCGGTACACCTTCCTCGGCACGGAACCTCGGGAAGCGTGGCGGTATCGCGGGCAACGGGTCGACCGCTGGACGCCAGCGTCTGGCTGGGAACAGACGGGCCAGACGACCGACCCCGTGGCCCACCTCGCCGACCGCCTGCGCGCGCTCCCGAGCGTCGCGCTGCCCGGGTTGCCACGCTTCATGGGCGGCGCGGTCGGATACCTCGGGTACGACGTCGTGCGCAGCATCGAACGTCTCCCCGCGGGCCCCACCGACACGCTCGGCGTGCCCGACGCGGTCGTGATGATCGCGGACTCGCTCGTGATTCTCGACAACGTGTTCGGTCGCGCCATCGTCGTGGCGAACGTCGAGGTGCCCGCGAAGGCGTCGGCCGCGCAGCGGCTGCGGCTGTACGACGTCGCGCAGGAGCGGCTCGACACCTTGATCGGGCGCCTGAGCGGGACGCATCAGCTCGCGCCGCTGGCGTTGGACGACGATGGACTCGCGCTGCGGCCGCCCCCGCAATCGCAGTACGGGCGAGCGGCATTCGAGCGCGATGTCGCCAAGATCCGCGAGTACATCGCCGCAGGCGACGTCTTCCAGGCCGTCCTGTCGCGCCGGCAGGTCGTGCCGGGTGCGGTCGACCCGCTGCGACTGTACCGGTACCTGCGCGCCCTGAACCCCGCTCCCTATCTCTTCTATCTCACGCTCGACGATCTGACGCTCGTCGGGAGCTCGCCTGAGGTGCTGGTCCGGGTCGAAGGCGATGAAGTCACGGTGCGACCCATCGCCGGCACCCGCCCCCGTGGCGCCAGCCCCGAGGAGGATGAAGCGCTGGCGATGTCGCTGCGCGAGGACGCCAAGGAGCTGGCCGAGCACCGCATGCTCGTCGACCTGGGACGCAACGATGTCGGGCGGGTGGCGCAGTACGGCACGGTGCGCGTGACAGAATCGCTGCAGATCGAGCGCTACTCGCATGTGCAGCATCTCGTGAGCGAGGTCCGCGGCCGGTTGAGGGACGGCTATGACGCGCTCGACGTGTTTCGCGCGTGTTTCCCCGCCGGGACGGTCAGCGGCGCGCCCAAGGTGCGCGCGATGGAGATCATCGACGAGCTGGAGCCAGAGCGGCGCGGTCCCTATGCGGGGGCGGTCGGCTACGTCGGGTGGGGCGCGACGAGCATGGATACGGCGATCGTGATTCGTTCGGCGCTCGTGCTCAAGGACCGGGTCGTCGTGCAGGCAGGCGCCGGCATCGTCGCGGACTCAGACCCCTCACGCGAGTTCGCGGAAACCGAGGCCAAGGCACAAGCTGTGCTTCGGGCGCTCGCGCTGACCAAAGCGGGTGATTAGTTTCGGGCCTGTGTTCAAACTGCTGAGCACATCCGGCGAACAATCGATCGACCTCCAGCTCGGGCGCAAGCTCGTGGTGGGGCGGGCGGTCACGAGCGACGTCCCCATCTACGACCCCACGATCTCCCGCCGGCACGCCGAAGTCGTGCTCACCGAAAGCGGCGTCCTAGTCACCGACCTCGGCTCCTCGAACGGCACATTCCTGAACGGCGCCAAGATCACCGAGGCCGAGGCGGGAGCCAACGACGTCGTGACCTTCGGGAAGGTGGCATTTCGTGTCAAAGAGGTGACGGCTCCCCTCCCGCGACCGCACGTCGTGCCCCCCGCCGAATTCGCGAGCCCGAAGCCAGGCGTCAAAGGCGGAGCGGCCGGCACGATCGTCCGGCAACTGCCGGTCAGCGGCGGCGTCCCGGCGATCGTCATCGATCAGCCGCAAGGCTCCTCGCACCTCAAGGTCCAGGGGCAGAGTCAGGAGGAGCGGCGCGAGAAGAAGCTCTCCCTGTTGCTCGAAGTGTCGAAGGAGCTGTCGAAGCAGCAGGAGCTCGACCGCCTGCTCGACAAAGTCGTCGACTTCACGTTCCAGATCATGAACGTGGACCGCGTCTCGATTCTGCTGCTCGACGGCAAGTCGGATGAGCTGATTCCGCGCATCTCCAAGAGCCGGACGGGCGACGCCAGCGCCGCCAAGCACGTGCCCCAGTCGATCGCCCGGAAAGCGGTCGAAGAGCGGGTCGCGATTCTGTCGGATAATGCCGCCGCCGACGAGCGCTTCAAGGGGAAATCGATTCTCATCCAGAGCGTCCGCAGCGCGATGTGCACGCCGCTCATGGGCTCCGACCAGAAGGTCCTGGGCATCCTCTACGTCGACAACCTCACCGCGACGCACTCGTTCGCCGACGAGGATCTCGAGTTTCTCATAGCGTTCGGCGGTCTCACGGCGATCGCCATCGAGAACTCGCAGCTCTCGGAACGCATCCGCCGCGAGGCGCTCGTGCGCTCGAACTTCGAGCGCTACTTCTCGCCCAACATCGCGTCGGTGATCGCCGAGCAGCAGGATGCCGGGAAGCTGCCGAGCCAGAAGCAGCCGGTGGTCGTGTTCTTTTCGGACATTCGCGGCTTCACCCCGATGTCGGAAACGATGAACCCCGACGAGATCGCCGGCCTGCTCACCGATTACTTCACCGAAATGGTGGACATCGTGTTCGAGCACTCCGGCACGCTCGACAAGTTCATGGGCGACGCCATCATGGCGCTGTGGGGCGCGCCGATCGGCCACGCCGACGACGCCGACCGCGCCATGCAATGCGCCCTCGACCAGCTCGACACGCTGGAGAAGATGAACGCCAAGTGGAAGGAATCGGGGCGCCAGCCGCTCGCGATCGGCATCGGCATCAACTACGGCGAGGTCTTTGCCGGCAACGTCGGCTCGAACCGGCGGCTCGAGTACACCGTCATCGGCGACGCGGTGAACACCGCCAGCCGGCTCTGCTCATCGGCCGGCGGCAACGAGATTCTGATTTCGGAGCCGTTCTACAAGGCGCTCAAGAAGCCCCCCAAGGTGGAGGCGCTCGAGCCGATTCAGGTCAAGGGAAAGACGAAGAAGGTGCCGGTCTATCGCGTGAAGCGGTAAGGCCGGCCGAATTTCGCCAGCAGGTCCAGCGCCAGCCGCAGCGGCAGTCCCATCACGCCAAAGAAGTCGCCTTCCACCCGTTCGATGAGCGGCGCGCCGAGTCCCTGGATCGCGTACGCCCCTGCCTTATCGAGTGGCTCGCCGGTCGCGACGTACTCCTCCAGTGTGCGGCGGTCGTTCGGCCGGAAGGTGACGCGCGAGACGTCCAGCGCCTGCTCGAGCCTGCCGTTCTCCGCCACCGCGACGGCGGTGAGCACCTCGTGCGTCTTCCCCTGGAGCTGCTCGAGCATCTCCACGGCGTGCTGTGGTGACGTCGGCTTCTCGAAGATCTTCCCGCCCAGGACGACCGTGGTGTCGGCCGCTAGAATCACCTCACCCGGCGCGCGCGCCAACACGGCCTCGGCTTTCGCGCGCGACAAGCGCGTGACATAGGCGTCAGGCTTTTCCCCCGGAAGGACGTGCTCGTCCACGTCGGGGGCGATCACGCGGAAGGGGATGCGCAACATTTCGAGCAGCTGCTTCCGGCGCGGCGAGCCCGACGCGAGCACGATCGGTTTGGTGGACACGCGGAAAAAGATAGCTCGGGCTAAGTTTGGGCGTGCTCTGGATCGCGCTGTTCACTCTGCAAGCCGCGCCTGCCGCTCCGGCTGGGTCGCCTGCGACTGACATCTATCTGGCCGACCTGCGCGTCGTCCAGGGTCGCATCAGCGTCGGCGTGCCCGTCAACGTCACCGCCAGGCCGGGCTACGACAACCAGCCGTTTTTCCTGCCGGACGGTCGTGCGTTCCTCTATACGTCGATCCGCGAGGACAGTCAGGCGGACATCTACCGGTACGACATCGACCAGAGGACGAGCGTCCGGCTCACCGCGACGCGCGAGAGCGAGTATTCGCCCACGCCGCTGCCGGACGGCAGCGGCTTCTCTGTGGTGCGCGTCGAAGCCGATTCGACTCAGCGCCTGTGGGCGTTCGACCTCGCCGGGTCGCGGCCACGCGTGGTGCTCGACTCGATCAAACCGGTGGGCTACCACGCCTGGGGCGACGACCACACGCTGGTCCTCTTCGTCCTCGGCTCGCCTTCCACATTGCAGATCGCGGATGCCGGTTTTCCGACGACCCGCGGCGAGGTGTTCGCCAAAAACATCGGTCGATCATTGCAGCGGATCCCCGGGCGCATGTCGGTCAGCTTCGTGCAGCGCGACTCCTTGGCCGGTCCCGCGCTCGAGGAGCTCGACATCGGGAGGCGTCGTGTGACGATGCTCGCGAAGGTCCCACGGGGCGCCGAATTCTTCGCCTGGACACCTGACGGCATCGTGTTGACCGCGAGCGGAACGACCTTGTATCAGTGGGATTCGCGACGCGGAGGAGCCTGGGAGCAGGTGGCGGACCTTGCCGCCGCTGGTCTCAGCAACGTGACGCGCCTCGCGGTGAGCCCACAAGGGGACCGCCTCGCGATCGTGGCCGTTCCCGTCGCCCGCTAGCGCTCGAGAATCAACGTCACCGGTCCGTCGTTGACCAGCTCGACGTCCATCATCGCGCCGAACTCCCCGGTCTCGACGGGAATCTTTCCGACAGCCTTCTCCCGCAATAGCGCGACGAATTTTTCGTAGAGAGGGATCGCAAGATTCGGCGGAGCGGCATCGATAAAGCTGGGCCGCCGGCCCTTGCTCGCATCCCCGTAGAGCGTGAACTGCGACACCACAAGCAGCGAACCACCTGTTTCTGACAGATCCCGATTCATTTTCGCTTGGTCATCGGCGAACACTCGAAGCCCGAGGATTTTGTCGGCCATCCAGGAGAGCTGCACGTCGGTGTCAGTCGGGGCAAAACCGGCGAGCACGAGAAAGCCGGGCCCGATCTTCCCGGCAACCCGGCTATCTACCCGAACCTCCGCGCGTTTGACCCGCTGGAGGACGACCCTCACTCGACCGTCACGCTCTTGGCCAGATTGCGCGGTTGATCGACGTTACAGCCGCGCCGGACCGCGATGTAGTAGGCAAGCAATTGCAGCGGCACCACGCTCAAGACCGGCGTCAGCAGATCGAGAGTCTCGGGAATCTCGATGCGGTGGTCGGCCAGTTTGTCGAGCGCCGTGTCGCCCTCGGTCACGATCGCAATCACGCGGCCGCCGCGCGCCTTCACCTCTTCGATGTTGCTCACGACCTTTTGATGCACGCCGTCCTTGGGCGCGATGAAGACGACCGGCATCAGGTCGTCGATCAGGGCGATGGGGCCGTGCTTCATCTCGGCCGCCGGATAGCCCTCGGCGTGGATATAGGAGATTTCCTTGAGCTTGAGCGCGCCCTCGAGCGCGACCGGGAAATTGTAGCCGCGCCCCAGATACAGCACGTTTTGCGCCCGCACCAGCCGCTCGGCGATCTGCTCGACCTGGGGCGCCTTGGCGAGCACGCGACTCACCAGCTCCGGCAGCTTGGCCAGCGCCCGCACTACCTCGCGTCCCTGCAGGATCGAGAGCGCGCGCAGCCGGCCCATTTTCAGCGTCAATAGCGCCAGCGCGACGATCTGACTGGTGAACGCCTTGGTGCTCGCCACGCCGATCTCGGGCCCGGCGTGGAGATAGATGCCGCCGTCCACCTCTCGGGCGATCGTGCTGCCCACGACGTTGACGAGTCCCAGCGTCCGGGCGCCGCGCCGCTTGGCTTCGCGCAGGGCGGCCAGTGTGTCGGCGGTCTCGCCCGACTGAGAAATCCCGATCACCAGGGTACGCTCGTCGACGATCGGGTTCCGGTAACGAAACTCCGATGCGTACTCCACTTCTGTCGGGATCCGCGCCAGCTCCTCCATCATATATTCGCCGATCAGCGCCGAATGCCACGACGTGCCGCACGCGGTGATCACGATGCGCTGCACCTTGAGCAGCTCTTCGTCGCTGATGTTCAGGCCGCCGAAGCGGACCGTGCCTTCTTCCTCGAGCAGCCGCCCGCGCAGCGTGTTTCGTACGCTCTCGGGCTGCTCCATGATCTCCTTGAGCATGAAGTGCGCGTAGCCACCGCGCTCGATGGTCGCGAGATCCCACTCCACGTGCGTGACCGTCTTCTCCTTCTCGGCGGAAGCGAGATCCATGATGCGGTAATCGTTCGGCTTCACCTCGGCGATGTCGCCGTCGTCCAGGTAGACGACCGACCGCGTGTACGCGAGGACGGCCGACGCATCGGAGGCGACGAAATTCTCCCCATCGCCAATCGCCACGAGCAGCGGCGATCCGCGCCGCGCCGCGACCAGGGTGTCGGGCTCTCGGCTCGAGATCACCGCGATGCCGTAGGTCCCTTCGACCTGGCGCAGTGCCTCAGCGGTCGCGTCCACCAGCGACGCTCCCGTGGTATGCGTTTCCTCGATCAGGTGAGAGAGGGCTTCGGTGTCCGTCTGAGAACGGAATACGTGGCCGCGCTTGGTGAGGGCCTGTCGCAGCGCTCCGGAGTTTTCAATGATGCCGTTGTGCACCACGGCGAGGGTGCCGCCGCAGTCCGCATGCGGATGCGCATTGACGGTGTTCGGTGCGCCGTGCGTCGCCCAGCGCGTGTGCGCGATCGCGGTTGTGCCTGGGGGCAGCTTGCTGCCGATCTCGCGCTCGAGCGCGGCGATCCTTCCAGGTGCGCGGAATATCTCGAGCCCGCCGTTGACGACGGCCAGACCCGCCGAGTCGTACCCGCGATACTCGAGACGCTTCAGCCCCTCGAGCACGACGGGCGCTGCCGTCCGTTTGCCGACGTACCCTACGATGCCGCACATAACCGCCGCCCCTCTTCTATCAGACGTTCAGCGTCAGCGCTCGACGGCGCTTCCGCGATCAGTCGAATGATCGGCTCGGTGCCGGAGGGCCGCACATGCAGCCAGCGATCCGGCCAGGCGAGTCGGAGCCCATCCTGGACATCGACCGTTGCATCACTAAAACGTTGTCGCAAACCGTCGTAGACTTGCTCCAGCCGCGCCCCCCGAGGAGCCTTCGCTTTCACGATCGTGTAACGTGGCGCGCGCGCAACCAGTGCACTCACCGTGATGCGCTCGCGCGCGAGCAGCGACAGCGCCAACGCCCCAGCCACCGGCGCATCGCGACCGACATGCAGCGCCGGATACATCACTCCACCATTCCCTTCGCCGCCGATCACCGCTTTCAGCTCGATGATCTTTCGCGCGACGTACGCTTCGCCGACCGGTGCGCGAACCAAGCGTGCGCCGTACTCCCGAGCCGCATCTTCCACGACAAGCGACGTGGAGAGATTGCACACAACAGACCGTCCGACCGTCCGAGCGTCCGAGCGCCCCAAGACGGCCCGGATGGCAAACGCGAGAGTGTAATCCTCGCCGATGGGTCGTCCCTTTTCATCTACAATCGCCAACCGATCCACGTCCGGATCGACCGCGATGCCGATGTCCGCCTTCTTTCGTCGCACCAGCGCGCCGAGGGCCTTCAAGTTTTCAGGCACCGGCTCCGGCGGTCGCGGAAACAGACCATCAGTTTCGAGATTGATCGCAGCGACCCGACACCCCAGTCGCTCGAGCAGCTCCGGCATCAGCGCGCCGCCGGCGCCGCGCACCGTATCGAGCGCGACCCGGAAGCGCCGCCGCCGGATCGCGCGAACATCGACCCCGCGAAGCGCGAGCACGGCAGCGAGGTGGCGGGAAATCGCGTCCGGATCCGCCTCCACCCCGCCGATCGCATTGTATTTGGCTCGTGGCAGGGAATCCCCCGCCGCCAGTTCGCGCACCCGCGTGCCCGCCACACTATCAAGAAAGATGCCATCGGGACCGACGAACTTGAGCGCGTTCCATTCGATGGGATTGTGGCTGGCGGTGAGGATGATCCCGCCGGTGGCGCGATGATGCTCGACGGCGAGTTGGACCGTGGGTGTTGCGACCAAGCCCACATCGATTACATGGCACCCCACTGAGTTAAGACCAGCGGTGGCTGCGTCGGCGAACATGGGGCCCGAGGTGCGGGCATCGCGCCCGATGACGATTTTGACGGGCCGACGGCCCGACGGGCCGATGGGCCGTCCGTCTTTCGCCCACGTGCCAAACGCAGCAGCCCAGCGAGCCACCATTTCGGGAGTGAGGTCCGTTCCAACCAGACCCCGAACTCCCGACACACTCACCATTAGAGTGTCGGACATCGGACCATCAATTTAATGAGTGAATCAGGCTCGACGCGCTTCCATCGCCCGCGTCGGCAGGCGTAAGGGCTGGAGCTGCGGCGTCGGGATGGGCAGCGACGTTCCCTCGGCAAACGCGCGCAGGAACGCCTTGACGATCTCGGCATCGAACTGGACGCCCTGCCCCTCCTCGAGCTCCCGCATCGCGTGTTTCACCGGGAGCGACGGGCGATACGGCCGCACGCTCGTCATCGCGTCGAAGGCGTCAGCGACGCTGACGAGCCGAGCCTCGAACGGGATCTGATCGCCTTTCAGGCTGTCGGGGGAGCCGGTGCCGTCGAGCCGCTCGTGATGCGAGCGCACGATCGACAGTGCGCCGGGGGCATCGCGCATCAGCGGCCCCAGAATGCGCGCGCCGATCACCGTATGCTCCATGATGTGGCGGTACTCGGCGTCGGTCAGCTTGCCTGCCTTGTGCAGCACGCTCTCACTGACGCCGATCTTGCCCACGTCATGCAGCTCGGCGCCGAGCGCGATCGTATCGATGAGGTCCTTATCGAGGCCGAGTGCGCGGGCGATCCCGACAGAGTAGTTGGCAACGCGCATCGAGTGACCGCGCGTGTACGCATCCTTCGCTTCGAGCGCGAAGACGAGCGCGTGCACACCCTCGAGAAACAGCTCTTCGATGCGCCGCGCCTGCGCCTCGACGCGCTCTTCGAGACCCTGCTGGTAGTTGCGGTTTTCGATGATGAGCCGGCGCTTGTCGAGCGCCTGCGAAACGCGCGCGCGCACTTCGTCGAGATGAAACGGCTTCGCGACGTAATCGAGCGCGCCCATTTGCAGGCAGGCCACCGCGCTCTCGACTTCGGCAACGGCGGTCACCACGATGACGGCCGTCTCGGGCCAGCGCGTGGTGATCTCGCGCAGCAGCGTGACGCCGTCCATTTCCGGCATCCGCAAGTCGGAGATGACCAGCGGCACCGCTCCCTTCTCGAGCTCCCGCAACGCCTCAACTCCGGAGCCGGCCTCGGCGCACGCGAACCCTTCGCCCTCGAGCAACCGGACGAGCACGCGCCGCAAACGCGGCTCGTCGTCGACGACGAGGCAGCGCATTCCGGAGAAGGGTGGCATGGCCCCGCCAAAGTAAAGGTCGCTTGCCCCCAAGGAAAGCCGCCCTTACGTTCCGGCCATGACGCGAGTCGTCGAACGTGACCTAACACACCGGATTGCGACCCGCGCCGTGCACGCCGGCTACCTAGGGGATCCCCTGAGCGGCGCGGTTATGGGGCCCATCTATCAGACGTCTACCTACATCCAGGAAGGGCTGGGGCGTAACAAAGGCTACGAGTACGCGCGCACGCGCAACCCCACGCGCGAGGCGCTCGAGCGCAATGTGGCGGCGCTCGAAGGCGGTCTGCATGGGTTCGCGTTTGGGTCGGGGTTAGCGGCGCTCGATGCCGTGATGAAGTTGCTGTCGGCCGGCGATCACGTCGTGAGCGGCGAGAACGTGTACGGCGGCTCCCACCGACAGATGACACACATCTGGTCGCGCCTCGGCCTCACCTTCACGTTCGTGGACGGCGGCGATACGCGGGCAGTCGCAGCCGCCGTCACGCCGAACACCAAGATCGTGTACGCCGAGACGCCGACCAATCCGATGATGCGACTGTGCGATCTCGCGGCGACCGGCGAGATTGCACGCAACGTCAAAGCGTTGTTCGTCGTCGACAACACCTTCGCGACCCCCTATTTCCAGCAGCCGCTGCAGTTCGGCGCCGATATCGTCCTCCACTCGACGACCAAGTACTTGAACGGCCATTCCGACATGGTAGGCGGCATGCTCGTCGCGACCCGCGACGACGTCGCCGAGCGGCTCGGGTTCATTCAGAACTCTTCCGGTGCCGTCCCGGGGCCGTTCGACTGCTGGCTGGCGCTGCGCGGCACCAAGACGCTGGCGCTGCGCATGCGCCAGCACGACGCGAACGGCCGGCGCGTGGCGGAGTGGCTGGAGAAGCATCCCCGCGTGCAACGGGTGTATTATCCGGGACTGCGTTCGCATCCCCAGCACGAGCTCGCCGGCCGTCAGATGAAGGGATTCGGCGGGATGCTGAGTATCGAGCTGGGCGACACCGCGTTTGCGCGCCGCTTCGTCGAGCGCACCAAAATCTTCGCGCTCGCCGAGTCGCTGGGCGGCGTCGAGAGCCTGATCGGGCATCCAGCATCGATGACGCACGCGAGCGTGCCGCCCGAGATGCGGCGCCGCATGGGATTGACCGACAGCCTGGTCCGCCTGTCGGTCGGAATCGAGGATGTAGAGGACCTGGTCGGCGATCTCGACCAGGCATTGGCGGACGACTAACCGAAACACGGGGTTCTCGGGCCCGTACGTGAGGGAATCCATTCGCAGGAGAGAGGCATGACCGAACCGACGAATACCCTTCCCGCGGCGCGTCCGCGGAAAGTCTTGACCCAGATCGCTGCCGTCTCGTGGGAGCATCCGGCCGATCGCGCGGCGCTGCAGTCGCTGCGCTCCATCCCCGGATTCGACCAGGTAGTGAAGAAGATCTACGGATTCATCGGCGAGCGCGGTATCCGGCTGCTGTTCCAGGCGGACGCGGTGCGCGTCGGGCCCAGGCAGTTCCCGCGCCTCAACGAGCTGTACACCGACGTGCTGACGACGATGGATTGGGACCCGCGGCCCGATCTGTACGTGTCCCAGACGCCGTTCGTCAACGCGGGCGCGTACGGGATGGACCGGCCGTTCATCGTCATCAACTCGGGCGCGCTGAAGCTGCTCGACGACGACGAGATGCGGACGCTGCTGGGCCACGAGCTGGGACACGTGATGAGCGGCCACGCGCTCTACGTCACGATCCTGATCCTGATCCTCAACTTCAGTTTCTCGACGTTACCGTTCCTGGCGGGCATTGCCCTGCTGCCCATCCGGATCGCGCTGCTCGAATGGTTCCGGAAGAGCGAGCTCTCGTCCGATCGCGCGGGTCTCCTGGCGGTCCAGGATCCGCACGCCGCGATGCGCATGCATCTCAAGATGGCGGGCGGCGGCGACATGAAGCAGATGAGCCTCGACGAGTTCCTCGTACAGGCCAAGGAATACGAGGAATCGGGTGGCGCGCTCGACCGGATCTTTCAGATCCTCAACACGCTCGAGCGCACCCATCCGTTCAGCACGCTGCGCGCCGCCGAGCTGCAGCGCTGGATCGGCGCCGGCCAGTACGAGCGCATTCTGAACGGCGAGTACACGCGCCGCGGCCCCGACGCCGACAATCGCCCGATCGACAAGGACATCGATGAGGCGCGCGAGCACTATATGAAGGAAGCGAAGGCCGTTGTGAACGACGTGGTTGACTCCGCCAAGCGAGCCGCCCAGGCGTTTACGGACGCATTCAAGAAGAGGTGAAAGTACTGGTCGTCGGAGGCGGCGGCCGCGAACATGCCCTCTGCTGGGCACTGCGTCGCGACGCCGCCTCTGCCTTTTCCGACGACCTGACGCTGTTCGCAGCACCGGGCAATCCCGGCACCGCCGCGCTCGCCACCAATCTCCCCATCCTTGCCACCGCCGTCGATCACGTCGTCGCGGCCGTCCTGCGGCACGAAATCGACGTCACCATCGTCGGTCCGGAGGCACCCCTCGCCGCCGGCCTGGCGGACCACCTGCGTGAACAAGGGCGTGCGGTGTTCGGTCCGTCGGCCGCCGCGGCGCAACTCGAGTCGTCCAAGGCGTACGCCAAAGAGGTGATGCGTCGCGCCGGTGTTCCGACGGCCGCAAGCGCCACATTCGTCGACGAGACGCCGGCGCTCGACTACATCGCGAGCCATGCCGAGCCCCTCGTCGTGAAAGCGTCCGGACTCGCGGCCGGCAAGGGAGCGGTCGTGTGCCAGACGCGAGCCGACGCCGTCGCCGTTGCCCGCGCCATGCTCGGAGGCTCCCTCGGCGCAGCCGGCAAGGAAATCGTGATCGAGGAGTTCCTCGATGGCGAAGAGCTCTCCGTGCTGGCCCTCACTGACGGTGAGCGCATCGTCATCCTTCCGCCCGCCCAGGACCACAAACGACTCGGCGAGGGCGATACCGGTCCCAACACCGGTGGGATGGGCGCCTACTGTCCGGTCGGGATCGCGACGGAACCGCTGCTCGCACGCGTGCGCGCGGAAGTCTTCGAGCCGGTGTTACGCGAAGTCGCGGCTCAAGGCACTCCCTACGAAGGTGTGCTGTATGCCGGTCTGATGATCCGGCCCGATGGCACACCCTCGGTGCTCGAATTCAATGCGCGTTTCGGCGACCCGGAAGCGCAGGTACTCCTGCCCGCGTTGTTGCCCGGATTCAGCGAGCATCTTGCGGCGATTGCGCAGCGGCGCTGGGACCCCGTGGCGAGCCAGCAGGCGTTGATCGTCGATCGGGCTGCGGTCACCACCGTCCTGGCCGCGCGCGGGTATCCCGACAATCCGGAAAAAGGCGCCGCGATCAGGCTCCCGGACGCGGCGGACCTCGGAGACGATGTGATCGTCTTTCACGCGGGCACGGATCGCGATAACGAAGGAAGACTGCGGACCTCCGGTGGCCGTGTGCTGAGCGTGACGGGTCTCGGTCCGACCGTGGCACTCGCCGCGCAGGCGAGCCGCGGCGCAGCCGAGCGCATCGCTTTTGAGGGCAAGACCTGGCGGCGCGACGTCGCCTGGCGCGAGATCCAGCGTGCCGGAGCTGCCTGAAGTCGAGACGATCGTCCGCGAGATTGCGCCCGGGCTCGAGGGGTGCCGCATCGCCCGCGTGGAGCTGAAGAAAACCGATGTGTTGCGCCAGGTCTCCAAGGCGCGCCTGATCAAGACGCTGCGCGGCAACACCATCGAGCAGGTCTCCCGGCGCGCCAAGCACGCCGTGTTCCGGCTCTCATCCGGCCACCGCATGATCATCCAGCCGCGCATGACCGGCTCGCTCCTCGTCTATGAACGGCGGCTGACGCGGGACGAGGCGAAGTACGCCGTCCTGATCTGCACGCTGACCGACGGGCGCAGGTTCGTGTACCGCGACGTGCGGCGGCTCGGCACGATCTGGCTGCTCGAGGAAAAGGGCTGGATCGCGTACACCGGCCGGCTCGGCCCCGAGCCGCTCGAAGAGACGTTCACACCGTTCGTATTCGCCGATCGGCTGAGGGGCACGCGTACCGCGGTCAAGAAAGCCATCATGGACCAGAAGCGACTGGCGGGAGTCGGCAACATCTACGCCAACGAAGCGCTGTTCGACGCCAGACTCGATCCGGCGAAACCCACAAACAAATTGTCGCTCGAGGAATTCGCGCGATTGCACGCCGCGATCGTGGACGTCCTGCAACGGGCACTCGCGTCGTCCGGGACGACGCTGCGCGACTATCGCACGGGCAGAGGCGAGCGCGGCCGCTTCCAGTTCGAGCTACGCGTGTATGGACGAGGCGGGAAGAAGTGCGCGAACTGCGGCCGGAAGCTCGTGATGACGCACGAGATCGACAAACGGCAGACGGTGTTTTGCCGAAGATGCCAGCGGTAGCAACAAGGGCGGCAAAGGCGCAGGGGCGGCAACCTTGCCGCCATTGCCGCCCATGCCGCCCATGCCGCCCTTTCAGTCCACAAACGCCCACAGCAACTCCCGGCTTTTCCGATCGAGAGCCCCGGGCCTGCCGAGATGATATAAATCCCCCGCGAGGTCGCGGATCAGCAGCCCACCATGCGGCAACGTGCGCGGCCAATCATCGAGCCTCGTCTGGAACGTGCGAGGACCCTGCTGCGTCTCGACTCGCCAGCGGCGAATCTCGACTTCCTCGTCGATCTCCAGCACGCGCGTCACCTCGAACACGAACCCCGCGACCGCGAGCGCCATCTCCAGCGCGGCGCGGGAGCGCGGATCGAGTTCGGCGGGGTCCCTGACGAGCGCGAACTCCTCTTCGTCCGCGTCCCGCAGCGAGAGATGATGTGCGGGCTCCGACCAGGGGAAGCAGCGCCGCACCGATACCGGCCGCTCCTCGTCCCCTTTCGTCGCCCACAGTGAGCCGTCGGTCCGCCATTCCAACGTCAGCGTATCGCGCCTCCGTTGTTCCAGCGGCCGACGGCCCAACAGGGTTGCATCCATGGTCCCTCCTCTCATTGAAGCTGCAATTGCAGCTCGTACAAGTGCCGGTACTTCCCGTCGGGTTTCGCCAGCAGCTCCGCATGCGTGCCGTGCTCGACCAACCGGCCGTCCTCGATCACGAACAGCCGCGACGCCTTGCGGAGCGTCGACAGGCGGTGCGCAATCGCGAACACGGTCCGCCCCGCCACCAGCCGCTCGAGCGCCTCCTGGATCTCACGCTCGGTTTCCGTATCCACGCTGCTCGTCGCCTCGTCCAGAATGAGGATCCGAGGATCGTGGAGGATCGCGCGCGCGATCGAGACACGCTGGCGCTCACCACCCGACAACGTGTGTCCCCGCTCCCCCACCACCGTGTCGTAGCCGTGCTGCAGCTTGGTGATGAAGTCGTGGGCATTCGCCGCCTGCGCCGCCGCGACAACCTGATGCAACGGCGCCTCCGGCAGGCCGTAGCGGATGTTCTCCACCACCGTCCCATGAAACAGGTACGGATCCTGGAGCACCATCCCCATCTGCCGGCGGTAATGCCCCGTATCGAGGCGCCTGAGATCGACGCCATCGATCCGAATCGTTCCCCCGCTCACGTCGTAGAAGCGCGCAATCAGGTTCACGATCGTCGTCTTGCCACCGCCCGACGGGCCGACGAGCCCGATCAGCTCGCCTGCCGCCACATCGAAGCTCACGCCCCGCAGCACCTGGCGGACGCCGTCGTAGCCGAATGTCACGTGCTCGAACGTCACCCGTCCGTGGACCGGCTCGAGCCGCACCGGCTCCACCATGTCGCGGATCTCCGGCTCGGTGTCGAGCACCTCGAACACCCGGTGCGCCGACGTCGTCGCCCGGTTGATCGTGCGCGCCATCTGCCCGATCACGTCGATCGGCGCGAGGAACATCGTCGTGTAGAGCAGGAACGAGACGAACGTTCCCACCGGCAGCTGTGGGCCTGTGCCGAGCAGCCGCGGCACGGCGAACAGCCACACCGTAATCGTCATCGCGTGCACGCCGAGGACGAGCAGCGGCCAGAACGTCGTCCATGACGCGTGAATCCGGTTGAACTCCGCCGTCACGTCCGCGTTGCGCTCGCCGAAGCGCGCGATTTCCCGGTCCTCCTGGTTGAACGCTTTCACCACCCGGATTCCGGGGATGGTGTCCGACAACACGTCGGTCACGCGCGACCACTTCCGCCACGCCCGGATGAACAGCCGGCTGATGTTCTCGCCGTGCCGATAGATCACCCAGCAAAACACCGGGATCGGCAGGGTCATCACCAGACCAAGCCTCCAGTCGAGCGAGAGTAACACCGTTCCCAGTCCCAGCAGCTGCACCAGCGAGAGTGACACATCGACGATCCCAAACGCGAGGAACTCCCAGAGACGGTCGGTATCGGCGGACACGCGTGTGATCAGGCTGCCCGTTCGCTTGCGCGAGAAGAACGACAGGCTGAGCCGCTGGATGTGCTCGTACAGTTGATCGCGCAAATCCCGGGCAACCCATTCGCCAAGAATCGCCATCAACCGCAGCCGGACATACGCCGCGGCCTGTTTGACGAGGTACACCGCCGCCATCGCGGCCACGGCGAGCGTCGCAATCGTCCCCGCGCGGGTGAGCGACAACGTGCCCGCCTGCGCCGGGCGCACCACGCGGTCGATCAGATAGCCCGCGAGATACGGCGGGATCAGACTGACCAGCGTGATGACGGTGGCCGCTGCCATGCCGAGCGTCAGGTCGCGGCGATAGGGCTTTAGATAGCCTAGCAAGCGCCGGATGACGGCCGTCTGCCGGCCCGACACGAGTGCCTGCGCGTCGCGAATCGGCCGCGCCACACTCTCGGCATACAACCGGTCCGCTTCGCCGTCGGCCAGCTCGCGCGTGTGGCCCTGAACCTGCTCCTCGAGCACGAACCGGATGTTCTCGAACGCGCGCCGCTGCCGGTGCGTGTAGCGCAGCAATGCCAGCGCCGGCTCGCCCGGTGCGCCCAGGATCGTCAGCGTGTTCGCCGACAACCCGGGCGCTTCACGGACCGCCTCGATGCTTGCCCGCTCGATGCTGCGCACGTCCCAGCCCTCGCTGTCCCGCTTCGCGACCGCGATGTGCCTGGGGCCCAGCGCGAACCACGTTTCCGAGAGCACAAGGCTCTGGTCGAGATCAGCGAGCGCGTACAGCTGGATGGGCGCGCCCTGCCAGGCGTGCTCGATCTCCCGTCGCAACTCCGGAGGGAGCCGCGTCGGCTGGGCGGTGTAGCGCTCGATGATGTGATCGTCGAGTTGTTGCTGCGTGCTCATGTCCGTGATCCTCGAATCGGGGGTAACAGAACGGCCTCCCAGGTCCCATGAAGCACCCGGAAGGCCGGATCACGGCGCGAACTAGATCCGATCGACTTCTAGGGTGCTCCTCCACCTCCACCGGCGCCGGCGATGCCGGACGCAACACGCCCACGCACGTCGACAAACGGCGCGACCAGGCACCAGGCCAGGCCCACCCAGAGGCGACGCAGCATTGGCGTGACGGTGGATTGACGAATCATTTCAGTCCGAGACCCTTTCGTGCGTGTTTCGGGGGGCTACTTCGAGCAAACTAAGACGACGTACGGAGTCGGTCAAGGCGAAGATTCACGATCACCCCCGAATCGGCCGTCCCGCAGCGAAATCGAAGAGCGTGGCACCGCGCAGGCGGTAGAGCGCCGTCCAGTATCCGCGCAGCCCCCGGACGTATTCGACCAGCGCCTGGTCCTTCTCGGCCTGCGCGATGTACAGATTGTCGATCGTAATGCGGCCGATCACGTAGCGATTGTACGCCACCTCAAAGCGCTTGGCGGCGACGCTGTCCGCCTTCGCCACGAGCAGTGCGGTGCGGCGCGCCTGTGCGAGTGCGAGCGCGGCGAAACGAGCGTCGTGCACAACCTGGGCGAGCGTCGCGTCCGAGAGGTTGGTGACGCGCTCGCGATCGGCCTCGGCCGCCCGCACTCGTTCGTGATGCGCGCCCCACTGCCACAGCGGAACCTGTACCGACAGCGTGAAGCGCCGAGCCTCGAGCAGGTTCTGATATGCGAGGCTCGCCTCCGGCGCCGTGGCGTTGAATCCGTAGCTGGCCTGGACGGTGGCACCGGCGCCCGAACGAAGACGCGCCTCGGCGACGCTCCGCCGGGCCTGGACGTCATCGAGGGCGACGGCCGTCACCGCGGCGCGATTCTTCAACGCTTCGGCCACGGCGCGAGCCGTGTCGGCCTCGAACTCGCGGACCTCCCCCGTCACCGCGACCCCGACCGGCGTCCCGGGGGGGAGATCGAGCGCGAGGCGCAAGGCGTCGGTGGCGCGTTCGTGCTCCAGCCGCGCCGACTCGAGGGAGGTACGGGAGCGGAGCAACGCGAGCTCGCTCTGCAGCAGATCGTTCTCGCCGATCTTGCCGACCTCGAACCGCCCGGTGTTCAGGCGGTACAACGTGTCGTTCACCGCGGCATTCGTCACGGCATTCTCGAGCGCGACGCGGGCGGCGTAGACATCGAAGAAGAGCGTGGCCGTTTGGAGAGCCAGGTCCTCCATCGCTTCGAGATATGCGCGTTCGTCCAGCTCGGCGCGCACCGCGTCCTCCTGACCGTCCCACGCGGCGGTGTTCGGACGGAAGATGTCCTGCCGCAATCCCACCGATACCGGCGTCGAAGACCACGACTGGTAGGCGGTCGGGCCGCTCACCCTGAGCCGAGCCAGCGACGATGACACAAACAGATCCCCGCCCGTAACCGGGATTTTCTGAGCGAGGGTGAGCGTTACGCTGGCGTCGGTCTGCTGCTGGGGCACGAATTCGGTGCTCCCGTCATCCCGGAGCACCGAAATGATCGACTTGTTATACGACGGCAGCGTTCCTCCGAGAGACAGCTGCGGTAGCAGCCCGGAGCGGTACGCACGGTGGCGGTAGCGCCCCGATTCACGTGCCGCCCGCGCGGCGCGGGCCTGGTGCCCGCGCTGCTGCGCGAGCGCGATGGCCTCCGACAGCGTGATCGCCTGGGAGGAATCCCGAGGCGCCGCCTGGGCCGCGAGCGTGGGTGTCACAGGCGCGCCAAGGGCGAGGGCTAAGGTGAGGCACACGCGGTTGTTCATGAGTTCACTCGTAGCGGAGGCAGACGACTGGATCCTGTCGCGCGGCGCGGTAGGCCGGGACGATCCCGAAGGCGATGCCCACGGTGAACGACACGCCGAAGGCGACGAAGACGGACAGGGATGACACGATCGTGGTGATTCCCGCGAACCGCTCGATGCCCATCGACAGGCCGACGCCGACGAGAATGCCCACCACGCCCCCGGCCACGCTGATCAGCACCGCCTCGCTCAGGAACTGAAAGAGGATGTCTTTCTGGGTGGCGCCCATGGCGCGGCGCACCCCGATCTCCCGGATCCGCTCCAGGACCGACGCGAGCATGATGTTCATGATCCCGATGCCGCCCACCACGAGCGAAATGGAGGCGATGGCGCCCAGCACGACGTTGAAGATCGTCTTGGTGCGCTGCTCCTGGCGGAGCAGCAGCTCCGGCACGGTAATCTCGAAATCCACCACCGTGTTGTGTCGGCGAACGAGCATCCGCTGCAACACGTCGGCGACGGGAGACACGAACCGCGACTCGGTCACCCGCACGATGATGCGATCGAGCTGGTTGCGGTTGGTGCGCTCCTCACGCTGCTGCTCGGACTCCGTCGGCGCGTCGTTGGTGGTGACGGTGACCTCCCGGGCCGCCTGCTCGATATCGCGCTGTGTGAGCTGTGCACGATTCCGGAAGCGGATGAGCACGGTGCGCACTGGCACGTACACGTCCATGTTGGCGTCGCGGATGCCCAGGCGCTGCGCGGTCTGCTGCGTCAGGCGACGATCCTGGAGCACGCCGACGACGGTGACCCAGGTCTCGCCGACCTTGAGGGGGCGGCCGATCGGATCCTCGGTCGTGAAGAAGCGCGTGCGTACGCCATGGCCGATGATCGCGACGGGGAGCCCGCGCTCCACCTGCAACGGGGTGAACGTCGTCCCGGTGGCAAGTGCCAGGTTCGTAAGGCGGAAGTAGGTCGTGTCCACGCCCACCAACTTTCCCGAGCGTCGCAGGCCCTCCCGCGTGAGCGACGTATTGAGGACGACTTCCGCGCTCGTCACCTCGACCCCAGGAACCACGTGCGCGATCGCCTGGGCGTCGGCGTAGGTGAGGCCGGGCGAGAACTTCGTCACCTTCTTGTCGGGTTGGTCGTCGGCGGGGCCCTCGCGCTGCTCCACGAGCGGCGTGATCATCACATTGTTCGAGCCGAGCAGGCGCATCTGCTCGAGGATTTCACGCTCGGCGCCCTTTCCGATCGCGAGCATCGCAATCACTGAGGCGACGCCGAACAGGATGCCCAGCGAGGTGAGCGAAGCCCGCAGCTTGTTGTGCCGCACGGCTTCGACCGCCGTGCGCATGCTGAATCCAACGTGCGCGATGAACTGGCGGCGCAGCTCGGCGACGTTCACCGCACTGGCGGTGGAACCGCGATGCCTCCCCGGGGTGCGGTGTCACCGCCCGCCACCGGCAGGCTGTCGCGCACGGAAGCCGGGAGACGCGTCAGCGCGATTCGGTCGTGATCCGGTGGAGGCGTCAGCAGCACCCGGTCGTTCTCCTCGAGGCCGCGCACGATCACCACTTCGTCGTCGTTCATCGGTCCGGTGATCACTTCCTGTTTCACGATGCGTCCACCGTCCTGGCGATACACGAACGGGATGCCGCCCGCGCTGCTCACCGCTTCGAGCGGTACGAACAGCGCCACATTGAGCTTGAGGGTCTCAATCGCGTTCCCCGTCGTCATCCCGGGACGCAGCGTCGTGTCGGAGCCCTGGACCGTCACCTTCACCTCGAAAACCTTCGCGTCGGCGTTCGGCCGCTGTTCACCGACGTTCGCGACAGTCCCCACGCTTCCGGTGAGGCGCTTGGTAGGATCGGCATCCAGCGTGAGCGTCACGGGCTGGCCGACGGCAAGCTTGCGCACGTCGATTTCGTTGACGTAGGTGACCGACTCCATTTGCGTGAGGTCCGGCAGCGTGGCAACACCCGGCTCCCACGCGTTCACCTGCGAGCCGGTCGTGCGCTTGCGGCCATTCCATTCTTTCACGTAGATCACCATCCCGGGCGCCGGCGCGCGGATCGTAAACCCCGCCATCACGTCCTGCACCACCTTCAGCAGATTGCGCTGCCGCTGGAGATCAGCGCCAACCTCGCGCATCTTCGCGCGCGCCTGCTCGGTCTTGGTCTCGTAGTCCGACCGGGCCTGGGTCAGCGCGCGGTCCGCCCGTTCGTAGTCGATCGCGGCCTGGCGCTGCACCGTCGGCGCCTCGTAGACCGCCTGCTCCTTGGCGAGACGTTTCTCCTCCAGCGCCAACTCCATCGTGCGAATGTTCTCGCGTGCGGTCGACAGCGTCAGGGTGGAGTCGAGCATCGCCTGCTCGTACTGCGCCTCCGCTTTCTGGAGGGCGAGGCGCGTCTCGTCAAGCTTGTTCGCCAGGGTCGAGCGGTCGAGCTCCGCGACCACATCGCCCTGTTTTACAATCGTGCCTTCCGGCACGATGGACTGGATCTTCATTTGCCACGCGCCCGCTTGCTGCGCGCCGGCGGGAGCGGTGATTTGCACGAACTGCCGCGCCCGCAACTCGCCGGACGTGGTGACCGTGACGGCGAACGGACCACGCTTGACGCGAGCGACGAGGGAATTTTCCGGGGCTGCGGGACCCCGCGCCAGCAGCCAGGCGCTGGGGACGAGAATGGCTATTCCGATCCCGGTCAGTTGCCGCCGAGTGGGGCGGAACGCCCGCAGCGTTGCCAGCGAGGGAAGTCGAAGCGCACGCATCGTGTTACCTCACGGGAGAGCCGTAAGTTAGACACAATCCAGCCGTTTTCCGTTCCACGCTAGATGGCCTAGGAGCCGCCGAGCCGCCGCGCGACGTCCCGGCTCCACGCCGCCTGCTGGTCCGCCAGGAGCCCATGGTTCGTCTCGTCATCGTAACGGCGTTGCTCGGCCTTCTCCTCCTCGGCAAGTCGCTGCGCCAGGGCGCTCAACTCCGCATCGGTCTTGGCGCAGGGGCGGGCCAGATCCCCAAACGCCCGCTGCATCCGGCGGGCGTGCACCTCCGCCAGATCGAAATGCGTCTGTTCGTGGCCCAGCACCGTCCGGCGTTGCGTGGTGTCGTTCAGGACGATCGCCTTGACCCACGACTGCCGCGGCCGGAACCCGGCGATCACCCGAAACTCGAACCCATCACCTCTGCATTTCCAGCCTGAGTACAGCGTGTACGAGATCTTCGCGCCCTCCGCGCCCTCCGAGGGCGGGGACCCCTGGAAGTCCCTCCAGGCGAGGCGCCGCCCTGCGGACCACGGGAACGCCTGGTCTGCGGCCAGATCGCGCTGCAGCACGTCGCCCAGCGCATTCGACGCTGCAGCGGACGGCGATCCACGCCTGGAGGGACTTGGGGCCGGGCCCCGAGCAGGAGCCGGGACGGCGTGGCTGGCGCACCCAAAGCCCAAGAAGAGCAAGACCGCAACGGCGAGTCTCACGGAAGGACCACGATCCGTCCCCGCGGCGGAATCCCCGCCTCGAGCTCCAGAATCCCGACGCTCGGCGCAATCCCAAACCGGGGCGCGCCTGCGCCACCCGGATTCATCACCGTCACCGTCTTGTCCACCAGCTCGAGCAGCGGCCGGTGACTGTGCCCAAAGATGATGATCTCGGCATCAGGAAACGCCTCGTGCAGTTTGGCGGGATTGGGGCTGCCGAACTGATCGCCGTGCGTCACGACGATGGGGAAACCGTCCAGCTCGATTTCGGCGACCTGCGGAAGCTGCGCCCGCAAATCGACGCCGTCGCTGTTGCCGTACACCGCCGTCACGGGCGCCAACGCTCGGAGCTCGACCAACAGGTCGCTGCGCCCGATGTCACCACCGTGCAGGATATGATCGACTTCCTTGAAGATCTCGAACACCTGCGGGCGCAGCATCCCGTGCGTATCCGAGATGACGCCCAGTCTCACGGCGCTTGCGACGCCGTCACGTAGAAGTTCTCGTCCACGCTCAATTCACCCGCCTGCGCTGAGGCCTCCAAGCTCTGCCACGCTTCGGTAGGCCGGAGTAGCCGAGTCCCCATTCCCGGAATTTGGACGCGGACCGGCATATCGAATCCCGGGACGACGTTGGCCCAGTGATAGGACAGCGTGGTACCCTGGACGCGGAACTCGAACACGGGGATCCTGGTCGTCGTGAGATACTGTGCGAATACCTTACTGAGATCGATTCCCGCTTCGTGGCTGATGTAGTCCTGCACCTGTTTGCCGGTGACGGTCTGATGGTAGAACGCCTTGTTCAGGCCGCGCAGGATATCGCGCCACCTGGCGTCGTCGTCGATGATCGCCCGGATCGTGTGCAACATGTTCCCACCCTTGGGATACATGTCGCCCGACCCTTGAGCGTTGACACCAAACGCGGGCACGATCGGCCGGTCATTCCGCACTCCCCGGCGCGCGCCGATCATGTACGCCGCGCCGGCGCTCTTCCCCAGGCGGCACTCGGTGTAGATCCCCTCGGCGTAATTCGCGAAGCTCTCGTGCACCCACATGTCGGCGTGATCCTGGGCCGAGATGTTGTTGCCGAACCACTCGTGGGCGCTCTCGTGCACGATGATGAAGTCCCACTGCAGGCCGAGTCCCGTGCCCGACAGGTCGCGGCCCAGGTAGCCGTTGAGGAAGTGATTGCCGTACGCGACGGCGCTCTGATGCTCCATGCCGAGGTGCGGTGTCTCGACGAGCTTGTAGCCGTCGGCGTACCACGGATAGGGACCGAACCAATGCTCGAAACAGCGCATCAATGGGGTCACCTGCTGAAACTGGCGGCGGGCCGTGTCGACATGATAGTCGAGCGGCCAGAAGTCGAGTGTCAGCCGTCCCGCCTCGCCGTTCAGGGTATCGCTGAAATCCGCGTAGTGACCGGCATTGATCGTCACGTCGTAGTTGTTGATCGGACTCGTGACGAACCACTCGTAGGTCGTGGTGCCGTCGCGATTCTTCGTGGTGCTCCGCAGCCGGCCGTTCGAGACATCGACCAGCGGATCGGGCACCGTGACCGCGATGCGCTGGCTGTCCGGCTCGTCGGCGAGATAGTCCTTGTTGGGCCACCACACGCTGGCGCCCAATCCTTCGTTCGCGGTCGCGATCCACGGGCGGCCGAGGCTGTCGGTCGGGAATGTGAATCCGCCATCCCACGGCAGCCGCCGCCCGACCCGAGGCTTGCCGTGATACCACACGGTAATCGTCCGAGCCTCGCCGGGACGCTGCCGCGCGGTGAGCGTCACGAAGAACGCGTTGCCGTCACGCCGGTAGGTCAGCCTGCGACGGTCCTGCACGATGCTGTCCACGACGAGGGGTTGCTGGAGGTCGATCTGCATCTCACGCGCCGTTTTAAGCACGCGGTAGGTGATCCCGTTCCACCCGACGATGCTGGAATCCTGCAGGTTCACGCGCGTGTGCAGGTCGTAGAACTGCACGTCCCACCACGCGCGCGCGGGTCCGTTGGAGCCACGCAGCGTGTCGGCGTGGGTGTAACGCGTCGTGTCCTGCGCCGACCCGATCGAAACCAGCGCGAGCCCGGCGGCGAGAAAACTCATGGCAGCACGAATACGCGCTCCCCGGCGAACTTCCGTCCCTTGATGTCCCATAGGAAGAAAATTACCACGCGAAAGGTGACGCGCTCGCCGGTCGGCGCGCGCTCGAGCCACTTCCCTTTGTGCGTTCCGTTCACCAACGCTTCCTCGCACACGCCCTGCGGCCCGATGACGATGCTCTGAAGATCGAAGTGGATGTCGGGAAAGGCACCCAGCAATTCCATATAGAAACGTGTCGCACCCGCGTGGCCCTCCCAGCGGCCGCCGTCGGGAAGGACTTCGTACACGCAGTCGGGCGTCAACGTCGCAATGAGCCCGGCGATGTCGCGCTTGTCCTCCGCAATCGAATGCGCCTTCCAGAGCGCGCGAATCTCGCGATACAGCTCCGGCGTCACCTCGCGCGCGAGCAGCTCCCGGACGTCCACCGTCAGCCTTGCCAGGGTTTGATCAATCGAATCTCGAGGCCCACCTGATCGACGATGCGCTGGACGATGAAGTCGACGAGCTGGCCGATCTCGCTTGGTCGCTGATAGAACCCCGGTGCCGCCGGCATCACGACCGCGCCCGCTTCGGCCGCCAGCGCCATGTTGCGCAGATGTATGAGCGAGAGCGGTGTCTCCCGCGGGACCAGGATGAGCTTGCGCCGTTCCTTGAGCGTCACGTCAGCGGCACGCTCGATGAGTGAGCGGCTCGTACCATGGGCGATCGCAGCCAACGTGCCCATCGAACACGGGCACACCACCATCCCGAGCGTTTTCACCGACCCCGACGCCGGCTCGGCGCCGCGGTCCGAGTCATTGAAGAGACGCACGCACCCCCAGTCGCCGCCCGTCGCCTCCTTCAGGCCGGCTTCGTCCTTGATGCCGCATTCTTCGGTGAGCAGGCGCCAGCCATGCGTGGACACCAGCAGCCACGTGGGAACGTGATTGCTCGCGAGAATCTCGAGCAGTCGCACCGCGTACGGCGCGCCGGACGCGCCGGTGATCGCGAGCACCAGTGGAGCAGAAGGGGTTGCCACGGCCGGAAACATAGCGTTAAATCGACCTCATGCTCTCATACACTCGCTGCCTGGCCTTCGCGGCCTTCGTCCCGACTTTCGTCGTTGCCCAGCAAACCCCGACGACGTCTCCCGCCGCGCCGGCGCTGACACCACCCGTGGCGGCGGAGCGACCACATCGCTTCGACGAGTTTGGCACCGTGCGCATCGACCAGTACTACTGGCTCAAAGACCGGAATAATCCGGAAGTCATCAAATACCTCGAAGACGAGAATGCGTACACCAAGGCCGTCATGGCGCACACGGAGGCGCTGCAGGGACGACTCTACGACGAGCTGAAGGGGCGCGTGTTGCAGAATGATCAGTCGGTGCCGTTCCGCGAAGGCAACTACTTCTACTATACGCGGCTCGTAGAGGGGAAGAACTATCCGATCTACGCCCGCAAGCGCGGTTCGGTGAGCGCCCCGGAAGAGATCATGATCGACGCCAACGCGCTTGCCGAAGGAAAAGCGACATTCCTGATCAGAGGGTGGGATGTCAGCTCCGGGGAGGATCTGCTCGCGTTCGCGGTGGACACCACCGGTGGCCGTGTCAGCTCGATTCGATTCAAGAACCTGCGGACCGGCGAGATGTTGTCCGACGTCGTGCCGCGCTCCATCGGGGGCATTGCCTGGGCCGAGGACAACCGCACCCTGTTTTACACGAAGCCCGATTCCGTGTCGGTGCGGCCCTATCAGGTGTATCGTCACAAACTCGGCACACCGGCAGCGACCGATCAAATGGTGTACGAAGACAAGGATGAGACGTATTACGTCGGCGTCTCCAAGACCAAGTCCCGCGCGTACATCATGATTCAGTCGTCGCAAACGATGGCGACCGAATACAGCTATATCCGTGCTGACCAGCCCGACGCGCCATTCCGCATCCTGATCCCTCGTGAGCGCGGTCACGAATATTACGCCAACCATTTCGGCGACTACTTCTACATTCTCTCCAACGACCACGCGAAGAATTTCCGGCTCATGCGCACGCCGGTCGCGCGGCCGGGGCGGGACAACTGGGAAGAAGTCATTCCGCACCGCGCCGACGTGCTGCTCGAGGATTTCGAGTTCTTCCGCGACTACCTCGTGCTGACCGAGCGCAAGGACGGTCTGGTGCAGCTGCGCGTCCGGCCGTGGACCCTGGGGGGGCAGAACGAGTACTACCTCGACTTCGGCGAGCCGGCGTACCTCGCCTACGTCAGCACCAACCTCGAGTTCAACACGCCGGTGCTGCGCTACGGATACACGTCATTGACGACGCCGTCGTCGACCTACGACTACGACATGAAGACGCGCCAGAAGACGCTGCTCAAGCGGGATCAGATCCTGGGCGGCTTCGATCCGGCGAAATATGTGACCGAGCGGTTTTTCACCACCGCGCGCGACGGTGCGCGCGTGCCTGTCTCGCTCGTGTATCGGAAGGGGATCGCCCGTCCCGCGCCGTTGCTGCTGACGGGCTACGGGTCGTACGGGTCGAGCTCCGATCCCACGTTCTCGTCGGACCGGCTGTCACTGCTCGATCGCGGCTTCGTGTTCGCGATCGCGCACATTCGTGGCGGATCGGAGATGGGACGCGCGTGGTACGAAAACGGCCGGCAGCTCCAGAAGAAGAACACGTTCACCGATTTCATCGACGTGGCGGACGATCTGATCCGGCGCGGTTACACGGCCTCGAATCGGCTGTTTGCGCGTGGGGCCAGTGCCGGTGGGCTGCTCATGGGCGCGGTCGTGAACATGCGGCCCGAGCTGTTCCGGGGCGTCATCGCGGGGGTGCCGTACGTCGACGTCATCACCACCATGTCGGACTCGACGATTCCGTTGACGACCGGTGAATACGATGAGTGGGGCAATCCCCATGATTCGACATTCTACCGGTACATGCTGTCGTATTCACCGTATGACAACGTCCAGCGGAAGGCGTATCCGAACCTGCTGATCACGGCCGGTCTGTATGACACGCAGGTGCTGTATGTCGAACCGGCGAAATGGACCGCTCGGCTTCGCGCGATGAAGACGGATAACAACCGCTTGATCCTGCGGACGAATATGGAAGCGGGACACGGCGGCGCTTCGGGCCGCTACAAGCGCTGGCACGACGTGGCGTTCGAGTATGCTTTTTTGCTGGACCTGGCCGGGCTGGGAGATAAACCGACGCCCTGATTCCTAGCGCCCGCGCCGATTCGGCGTTGGGGAGCGTTTCGGGTGAGCGGGTGGGCGTGGAGGATTCACGTGCGGCGTGCGGCGTGTCGCGCGCGGCGTTGAAGACAGAGGTCGCTTGGTCGAACGACCTTTCCTAGTCATGCCGCACGCCGCGCGGCTCCACGCCGCACGTTTCTCATAGCACCCGATCTATCAGAGCACCCAGAAACACGACAATGCTCACGATCCCGTTGGCCGTGAAGAACGCGGCATTGAGTCTGGACAGATCTCCAGGGCGGACAAGCTGATGCTCCCAGGCGATCAGCCCTGCCCCGATTCCCACGCCGACGAAATAGCCGATGCCCAGGCCGGCGCCGTACCCGAACGCCACGAGCGCTCCTATGGCGGTGCCATGCAGCAGCTTCGCGACGAAAATGGCCCGCGCCTGCCCCAGCCGCACGACCAGCGAGCGCAACCGCTCGGCGCGATCGAAGGCTTCATCCTGCAGTGCGTAGAAGATGTCGAACCCCGCGACCCAGCAGGTGACCGCCAGCGCGATCACCAAGAGCAGCCACCACGGCTCACTCCAGGCGCCCGTGACGGCGACATAGCCGCCGACCGGGGCAATCGCGAGCGCGCCGCCGAGCCAGAGATGCGTCCAGTCCGTGAATCGCTTCGTGTAGCTGTACGTCGCAATCCAGATCAGGGCGACCGGCGCGAGCGCCGCGCACAACGGATTCAGCGCCCACGCCGCAAAGAGGAACACCACCATCGCGCCGATCACCGCGGCCCACGCCTGGCTGATCGTCAGGCGGCCGGTCGGCAGCTCACGGCCCTGGGTGCGCGGGTTTCTGGCGTCGAGGCGGCGGTCCGCGATGCGATTGAATCCCATCGCGACGAAACGGGCCGCCGTGAACCCCAGAATGACGAGGATCGCGACGCGCCACGTCACCGGTTGCTTATACGACGCGACGATCACGCCGAGCAGTGCGAACGGCAGCGCGAAGATCGTGTGCGGGAGTTTGACGAAATTCACATAACGGATGACGAGCGAATCGCCGCCAAAAGTCTGTCCTTCTCGACCCCTACCGCCCCCTACCGCCACCTACCGCCCCCTACCGTCGAGGTCGATTCCCAGATCCTCCCACATGGCATCTACTCTTTGCTTGGTCTCCGCATCCATCACGATCTTGTTCGGCCACTCGCGCGTGAATCCCTCTTCCTTCCATTTCCGCGTCGCGTCGATTCCCATCTTCGAGCCGTACGTGAAGCCGCGGCTGGAGTGATCGAGCACGTCGATCGGCCCCATCGTGAAGCGCACGTCACGCTCGGGATCGATGTGATTGAGCGCGACCCACCAGGCCTCCTTGGGATCGCGCACGTTGACGTCCTTGTCGACGACGACGATCACTTTGGCCAGTGACATCAATCCCTGCCCCCACAGGCCGCTCATCACCTTGTACGCCTGGCCCGGGTACTGCTTGTCAATGCTCACGAACACCAGGTTGTGAAAGATCCCCTCGGCCGGCATGTGCAGGTCTACGATCTCGGGGATCGTGAGCTTGAGCAGCGGCAGGAAAATCCGCTCGGTCGCGTGGCCGAGGTAGTAGTCCTCCATCGGGGGGCGGCCCACGATCGTGTGCGGCCAGATGGGATCGTCCCGTAAGGTCACGGCGGTGACGTGTACCTTCGGGTAGTAGTCGGCGAGCGAGTAAAACCCGGTGTGGTCGCCGAACGGCCCCTCGAGTATCAGCTCTTCGCGCGGATCGATGTAGCCTTCGATCACGATCTCCGCTTCCGCGGGGACTTCGAGATCGGACGTCACCGCCTTGGCGAGACGCACCGGCTCCCCTCGCAGGAAGCCGGCGAACAGATACTCGTCGATCGTCGGCGGCAGCGGCGCCGACGCCGCATAGACGCTCGCAGGATCTCCGCCCAGCGCGATCGCCACCGGCATCTTCTCCCCGCGCTCCGCCATCGTGCGCCAGTGCGCCGCGCCAACTTTGTGACGCTGCCAGTGCATCGCCAACGTGTTCTTGCTCAACACCTGTACTCGATACATCCCCACATTCCGAACCCCCGACTCCGGGCTCCTCGTAATGACTCCTCCCAGCGTGATGTACGGCCCGCCGTCCTCGGGCCAGCAGATCGGTACCGGGAACTGGGCGAGGTCGACATCCGATTGCTCGATCACCGTATTCTGGCAGACGGGGCGGCCGACGGTTTTGGGCGGGAACTTCGCGATCTCCGCGAGCCGCGGGAGCATCGCGAGCTTGGCGAACAAGCCTTCGGGCACCTTGAGGGCGAGCAGCTCGGCGATGCGCGCGCCGACGTGGTCGAGGCACTCGACGCCGAGTGCGAGCGACATGCGCCGTTCCGAGCCGAAGAGATTGACCGCCACCGGATACTCGGACTTCCCGCCGCCCCGCAGCGTCGGTTGTGCGAACAGCAGCGCGGGTCCCCCGCCGGGCGACTTCATGCAGCGATCGGCGACTTCGGTGATTTCCTTGTCCACCGACACCGGGCGTGCCACCCGTGTGAGGTCGCCGGTCTTGTCGATCGCGGCGACGAACTCCCGCAGGTTATCGAGTGCCATAGTGGACGGCGCAGATACCGCCGGTCAGCCACTCAAAACCGACACGCGAGAATCCTGCGGCCACGAGCCGCTGCGACAGCGCCTCCGGCTCCGGAAACGCGAGCACCGACTCTGGCAGGTAGGTATAGGCGTCTCTATGTTTCGACACGAGCCGGCCGATGGCGGGGAGAATTCGCCGGAAATAGAACAGGTACATCGCGCGCAGCGGCGCGAATCGGGGCGTGGCGAACTCGAGGATGACGAAGCGCGCACCCGGTTTCAGCACTCGTGCTGCCTCGCGCAATCCGCTGTCGAGGTCGGCGAGATTGCGTACGCCAAATCCCACCAGCGCGCCGTCGAACCGCGCCGCGGGAAACGGCAGCGCCAGCGCGTCGGCGGCGACCGGAGCGGTGCGGGGCGACTTGTCCTTGCCCAGGGTCAGCATCGGGACCACGAAGTCGGCGCCGATCACGCGGCCGCGAAAACCGGCCTGCCGGGTGAGCTCGGCGGCAAGGTCCAGTGTGCCGGCGCAGACATCGAGATAGGTGCCGTCGGGTTTAGCTTCCCAGCCGAGGCGCGCCACGGCGGTGCGCCGCCAGGACCGATCCACGTTGAGGCTGAGCAGGTGGTTCAGGAAGTCGTAGCGCGGAGCGATCGCCGTGAACATGCCACGGACGTAGGCTGGAGAACGACCCATAGGCGCGAAAGATAGGCCGGACCACCTGAGCGACGCCAGCGATCAGCAGGTCGTCGCGTGGGCAAAGCAGGGTCACGACGCCGCATTCCGGGAGCTCGTTCGTCGCTACGAGCGTCCGGTGTTTTCGCTGCTCTACCGGATGGTGCGCGATCGCGCGCTCGCCGAGGATCTCGCGCAGGAAACGTTCATCAAGGTCCTGAACGGGATCAAATCGTACCGGCCGGAATTCAAGTTCTCATCGTGGATTTTCAAGATCGCGAACAACGCGGCGATCGATCACCTGCGCAAGAAGAGTCTCGACACGTTGTCGCTCGACGGCTCGCCCTCGGCCGAAACGCCGGAGCAGATGCGCGCCACCTCGCTACAGCTTGGCGGCAAGGGCGAGACGCCGCTCGACGAAGTGGAGAGCCGCGAGCTGGGGACTGCGA
>DASWEL010000007.1:0-31206 GCA_036394755.1 Gemmatimonadales bacterium
CCGCCGGCGGACGCTGCGCGAGCGGTGCGAGGGCGAGGCGGCTGGCGAGCCCGGCCCGTTTGGCCTCCCGCTCCACGTACCACCGCAGCGACGCCTCGAGCCCGAGCTCATCGAGCAGCGGCGGGCGCAGGTCCTGCGCCAGCTCGCGCATCCGCGCGATCGCGCCGTCAACCAGCGCGATGCTCTCAGCGTCGTCGCGCCCGGTGCGCTGGAGGTTGAGCCGCAGCGCTGTGAGCACCTGCCCGAAGTCGTCGTGGAGCTCGCGCGCGACCGCGCGGCGCTCCGCTTCCTGCGCCTCGATCAGCCGGCGCGAGAGCGCCTCGAGCTGCTGCGTGCGCCGGGCCAGCTCCTCCTCGGCGTGCTTGCGCTCGGTGATGTCGGCATTGGTGCCGTGCACACGAAGCGGCCGGCCGGACTGGTCGCGGACCACCGTCGCACGGCCGAAGACCCAATGCACGCTGCCGTCCGGCCAGACAATCCGGTACTCGATATCTCCTGACCCCGTGCCGGCGAGCAGTTGGCCGCGGCGATCTATCACCCACGCCCGATCGTCGGGATGGACGACGTCGGCGTAGTCCTCGAGCCGAGCACCTTTGCTCGCGTCGTCGCCGAAGAAGAGACGCCGGTTCGCTTCGGAATTGAAGATCTGGCTGGTGACGAGGTCTTGTTCCCAGCTTCCGGTCTGTCCCAGCGTCTCCGCCTCGATCAGCACGCGCTCGGTCTTGCGCAGCGCCTCCTCGGCACGCACACGCTCGGTCACGTCGTCGTTGACCACAACGGCGCCCGTGATATTGCCGGCGCCATCCCGCATGGGTGCCGCGGAATTCTCGATCGTCCGCCGCTGGCCGTCGAACGTGTTGATGTCGATCAGCTCATCGCGGCTGATTTCCCCCGCCGCGATCGCGCGCCGCGATGCCCATTCCTCGGGGGCGATCGCCTTGCCCGAGCTGTGCCAGAAGCCCTCACTCTTGGCATACCGTTCCTGTCCCGGCACGATCAGGCCGCCCCAAATCCGGTTCGAGGCCGGGTTGTGCAGTACCACGTCGCCCGCGCGATCGACCACCGCCACCCCAACGGGGAGGGTGTCGACCACCTGTCGCAGCTGCGACTCGGCTTCCTTGAGCTTGCTGATGTCGATCATCGCGCCGACCGCGCGCCGAGCCCGGCCCTGAGCATCACGCTCGATGACGCAGCGTGACGCCACCCAGGCCCAAGAGCCGTCTTTACGGCGGAAGCGGTACTCGTTGGACCACCCCGGGGCGTCGCCGCGGATTGCGTCAGCGGCGGTCTGCTCGACACGCTCCAAGTCCTGCGGATGGACGCGCTCGCGCCACCACCCGAGGTGGCTCGCTACTTCGTCGCGCCGGTATCCGAAGATCGACTCCAGGTTTTCATCCCAGCTCAGCGCGTCGGTTTCGAGATCCCGCTCCCAGATGGCCTCGAAGGCGACACCCGCCAGCCGGTCCCGCGCTTCGCTCAGAGCGGTGGAAAATCCGAAGGGAGGTTTCATGTCTGACATATTGGCGTCCGGAAACGTAACGAATTACTAGACGAAACATATTGAGGATGGCGGCGAGCAACAGCGGCCGACGTGCTCGACGTTTGTGTTCGACGGTGTCTAGTAGTTAGTGGCCAGGGGCAGAATCGAACTGCCGACACGCGGATTTTCAGTCCGCTGCTCTACCAACTGAGCTACCTGGCCGAAGGACGCGAAACTTCATGAGCGACAACCACTTTTGCAAGCGGGACCGGCAACAATCAACCCCTCTCCCTGGGCGCGAGATTGGGCGCAAGGACCTCTGCATACCGAGCAGGGTTCCGGATTCCCTGGCTGTGCATCCATGCGTCGGCCGTGTGAACCAGCGAGCGCCCCTCGTCGCCGCTCAACCTCTCCCCCAGGCGGCGTCGCACGACGTGGGCGTGCACGGTCATTTGCGCCGCGTCGAACGCCGCGGTCGCCCGCTCCAGCAGCGGGACGACGTCGGCGACCTCGCCTCGCGCGGCCGAGAGTCCGGCGCGGAGGAGCAGCGCGAGCGCGTCGGCCCAGGCCAGCCGCTCGCGCTCGAGCCGTCCGACATCGCGTTCAGCCACCGCGAGCAGTAGAGCGCGGTCAGCGGCACCGGCGGCAGCCGCAAGCGCACAGCGCGCGCGCAAATCGCGCATGTTGATCCGGACGCCCTGGACGCGCAGCAGCCCCGACGAGACGAGACCCGGCCACTCCCGCATGAAGCCGTCCCACGCGAGCGCCGGCTCCCCGCGATAGAGCAGGATGTGCGCGCGCGCGACCGTCGTCCAGTAGTGCGGGACGCCGAACTCTTCCTGATGCCACTCCCGCACGGCCTCGTCCAGATTCCGCTCCGCGCCAGCCACGTCGTCTGCCGCGAGCCACACCGCGTTGGTGAACCCGGAGCGGCAGTAGAAGCCAGCCAAGCGATTGCCGCGCTCACGGGCGTTGCTCAGGAACGCGCGGCTGCGCCGTGCCAGCTCCGGGAAGTCGCCGATGAAGTAGCAGGCATATGTTTGGTACAATTGCGCCGTATTGAGCTCCCAGGGAACGCCGCCGCACTCGAGCAGCAGCTGCTCGGCGCGCTCCGCGAACCCACGTGCGTGCTCCCACCGCCCCTCGTAGAACGCGGCGACGCAAGAAGCCAACTCGCACAAGGCGACCGCGTGCTGAGACTGAATCCGCTCGGCGAGGGGGCGAGACACCGCGATCAGCTGTGCGGCGCGCCGTCGACCGCCGCTGCTTTGGCTCGCCGTGAACGCCGCTTCCAGCGCGAGGCCGCGTGCGACGCGGTAGGGCTCACCCGCGCGCAGGGCGAGGAGGAGGTGACGCGCGAGGAAGTCGGCGGCGCGAAGGTTGTCGACCAGGGCCAGCCCTGCGGCCACCGCCCAGCAGGTGTCGATGCGCGCGAGCTCCCGAGCTCCAATGTCCGCAACCGACCGCTGCCGAAACCTCAACCCCCTCAACCGGACCGCTGCTCGCCGCCATAGCAGCGAGAGGACCGCCCGCCGCGGGGTGGGCGCGAGCTCGAGCCCCACCGATCGCAGTACGGTGCGTATGACGTCGAGCCCAGCGTCGAGATGGCCGCTGATCAGCAGCTGCTCCGCCGCGCGCCGCTGGTATTGGAGCGCGTCCTCCGGTGCCCCTTCAGCCGCGGCGGCCAGGTACGCCTGCGCCGCAGCGGGACAGCGGGCGGCGCTCGCCAGTGCATCGCCCAACCTGACTCGCAACGCGGACAGGTCAGCCGTACCCCGTGCAGTGAGCTCCAGCGCGCGCTCGTAGAGCAGGGCAGCACGGTCGAACGCGAGAGCCGCGAAGGCCTTGTCTGCGGCGCGCGCCGCGTACACGGCGGCCCGATCGCGGTTGCCCGCCGCGACGTAATGTTCGAACAGGGCCTCGGGATCCTCGAGCCCCAACAACTCCTCGGAGCACTGCGCGAGCCGCCAGTGGATGCCGGCAGCCACTTGGGGCGCCAGAGCCGCGACCAGCGTTTCGCGCATACGGTCGTGATACAGCTCGAGCCGCGAGGGAGCACCCAGGCTGCGCAGGAAGTGCGCCTTGATCAGGAGTGCGACCAGCGGCCGGTCATCACCTTCGAGGCCGGCCGCCGCGCTTGCGACCTTGGCAGCGACGGGCCGACCGGCGACGGCCAGCGTGGCGAGGAGCGGGCGCGCCCCTTCCGGGAGAGCGCGTATGCGGGACTCCAGCATTTCGCCCAAGCCGATGCCCGTCGCCCCGGCGGCGTCATTCGAATCGAGCGCATACCGCACCATCTGCTCCACGAGAAACGGACTGCCTGCAGACTCGCGGATGATGGTGTCCGCGTGCACCGTCGGTGGTCCGCTCGACGACACTAACAGCGTCTCGGTCAAGCGCATCGTGTCGGCCGAGGTGAGAGGCCCGAGCCGGCAGGCGCGACAGGCCGGTGTGTCGGCGTGCTCGAGCAGGGCGCGCAGGAAGGGCTGCGAGGCGAGATCTTCGGTCCGGAAGGATGCAATCAGCAGCACGCGGGGCGGATCGGGAGGGCGCAGGACGTCCTCGAGCAACACCATGCTGTCGTGGTCCGCCCACTGCAGGTCGTCGATGAACACGAGAACGGGTTGCTGCGCAGAGAGTCGCACGAGCAACTGCCGGAGGCACGCGAATCCGCGCTGCCGCAATGTCAACGGATCGGCCGGCTCACGCTCGCCAATGCGGGCGTCTCCCACGGCCTCGATCCTGAGCAGGACCGGGAACAGCCGGGCGAGCGCAGATACTCCCTCCGGTAGCAACGCCTTTACCTGCGGACCCGCCAGCGTCTTGAGGTAACGACTCAAGCTGTCGATGACGCCGTCCACTGCCTTGTACGGCACCGACTCGCGCTCATAACAGCGACCCCGCAACACCAGGGCCGCGGCTGCTCGCTCGACGGCGTCGGCGAAATGACCGATCAGCGCACTCTTGCCGATCCCGGAGACGCCATGCACGTAGAAGGTGACTGCCTGACCGAAACCCACGGTGCCGAAGGCGTCTCGGAGCTGGGCGAGCTCCGCCTCGCGCCCGATGAGGGACGGCGGGCGCCCGGCTTCGTGGGCCTCCGCTCCTGACGTCGTGTGCTCGGACGCGCCGGTGCGGCGCAGGATTTCCCCGTCCTCCGGGCGCGCCGCCGGGTCGCGCGCCATGAGATCACCGCACAGCATCACGAGATCCTGGGGAAGCTCCGGCACGAGCTCGCTCAATCTCGGCGGATCCTGCCGGCCCTTATCGGCGAGGACTCTCAACGCGCTGCCCTGAAAGGGGAGCCGCCCGGTCAGCGCTTCGTACAACATCACGCCCACCGCGTACCAGTCGCTCGCGGGGCTGCGCTGTCCTTCGACTTGTTCCGGCGACATGTAGGCCACTGTGCCCCAGAGGCCTTCTTCTCGAGTCTGCAGTGCCGACGGGGGCCCGACCACATCCGCCAAGCCGAAGTCCAGAATGACCACCCGCCCAGCGGGCGTCACCAGGACGTTGGACGGTTTGAGATCGCGGTGCACGATGCCCGCGCGATGCAACGCCACCACGCCTGTGATCAGCTGCGCCAATGCGGCGCGAAGCCGGGGAACATCCGGAGGCGCTCGCGTTTCGGACTGGCTCGGACGTTCGGGGCGGACGTAGTCGAAGAACTCCACGCCGTCGACCAGTTCCATCGTGTAGAACCAGTCGTCTCCGTCCGCCACGAGCTCGTACAGCGACGCGAGATTGGCGTGGGCGATGTCGCTGAGCACACGGAACTCTTTTTTCAGGCGGTAGATGGCGGAGGGGTCCTGCCACCGCAGGGTCTTCAGCGCGACGGTTTCGTGGCGCTCCTGATCGTACGCCTCGTATACCGCGCCCATGCCGCCGGTGCCAAGCCGCCGGCGGACTACAAACCGATCCGTGCCGTGAAAATCGTCGCCCTGTGCCTTCAACTGAGCTACCTGGCTAGGCAGGAGAACAACTTAACGGGCGGGGGGCTTCACGCGAGCCCCGAGTTGCGAGGCTTGAGGACAAGCGGTCTATTCAACAGCCGTCGCCCCCTCAGCGTGTACTGCTTTGCTCGGAGACCCTGCATGCGATCCGCTCTCTACACCGCCCTCGGCGCAGGCCTGCTGTTCGCCGCTTGCCGCGAAGCCCCGATCACCACCCTCGGCACGCCGAGCTTCAGCGCCCTCGGCGCCGGTTCGGCGACGGTCGTCAACGTCAGCCGCGACACCACGGCCCAGAACGAGACCCCCCTCGCCGTCAATCCGGCGAACCCGCTGAACATGATCACCGGTAACAACGACTGGAACTACAACGACGGCTGCGGCGTCAATGCCACCTTCGACGGCGGCAAGACGTGGACGCCCACGCTGCCCAACGGCTTCATTCCCGGCGTCACGGCGTTCACGAACGATCCCGCAGTTCCGGGGACCGGCGTTTACGACTTCGGCGGCGATCCTGCCGTCGCGTTCAGCCCGGGCGGCAGCACCGCGTACTTCACCTGCTTCGGCTACGTGGGAAAGAACGTCGCACTATGGCTCAGCCGTTCGACGGACGGTGGCCGTAGCTGGACCGCGGGCGGACCCGATCATCCGCTCACCCTCGTCAGCGCATTCCAGGGCGAAGGCAAGGCGCGCGGTTCGAACGGGCAGTTCCCCGATCACGAGTCGATGACCGTCGCCGACGACGGCACGATCTACGTGCCGTGGGCGCACTTCACCGGATTCAGCGGCCACTCGCCGATCTTCATCGCGGTGTCTCGCGACGGAGGCAACAGCTTCGCGCTTCCCGTCAAAGTGTCGAGCGGATCGGTCCGCAGCGACCAGGACGCTCGCGTCGTCGTCGACAACGCCACCGGTTATGCCTATCTCACGTTCGACAACTCCGTGCAAGGCGGCAAAGGCACCGCGATGTACGTGAGCGTATCGACAGACCACGGCGCGACGTGGAGCAACTCGTTCAAGTTCGCCACATTCCAGAATCCGGTCTGCCTCTACCCGCCGTACTGCTTCAACATCTCGGGCGGGCAGTTCCGCGCTCCAGGCTCCTATCCCGCCCCCGCGTTCGATCCATCCACGGCCCATCTCTACGTGGCGTATACCGATATCGTGAACGGAAAGGCGCAGATTCTGCTGACGTACGCGAACGTCAGCGACATCACGAAGTGGAGCAACCCGGCGATCGTTGCGCCCGCAGCGGGCGATCGCATCAATGTCGAGTTGAGCGTCGAGCCGTCGAGCGGCCGGCTCGACCTGATGACCAACGACCGCAGCTACAGCGGCAACACCCTGTTCGATGTCGCATACATCACGAGCGCGGACGGCGGCGGGACGTGGGCGACGACGCGCGTCACGAAGACAAGCTGGGATCCGTCGGCGTTCGGCGTTCCCTGCTCTTCTTGCGCCAACGGCATCCGGCCCTTCATCGGCGACTACGACGGCATCATCTCGCTGCCGGGCAGCGCCGCGATGACCTGGACCGGGCCGGGCAAGACGTTCGGCACCTACCCCACGAATCTCGAGGTCTATTTCGGCAGCGTCACGCCCTAACGCCATGACGTCTCGCCGCGACTTCCTCGTGAGTGTTGCGCAGGCCAGCGCCGCGCTTTCATCGCTCCGACTCCCGCAGCATGGGCCGGTCTTTGGGTCGCGTGCCCCCAGCCCCCAGGCCCCAGCCCCCAGCCCCCAAGTCGGCCTCGACTGGCGCATGCTTGGCCCGTTCCGCGGCGGCCGATGCGACGCCGTCAGCGGTGTCCCCGGCCGCCCCGACGAGTTCTACTTCGGCCACGTGAACGGCGGCGTCTGGAAAACCATCGACGCCGGCAGGACCTGGTTCCCGATCTTCGACGGCCAACCCGTCGCCTCGATCGGCGCACTGGCGGTCGCGCCGTCCGCGCCCGACGTGATCTACGTCGGCACCGGTGAGTCCACGCTGCGCGACTCCGTTGGCTTCGGCAACGGCGTCTACAAATCCACTGACGCGGGCCGCACCTGGACCCACCTCGGCCTCGACGAAACGCAGCACATCGGCAAGATCGCCGTGGATCCCCGGAACCCCGACGTGGTCTTCGTCGCGGCGATTGGCCACCTCTATGCCTCAAACCCCGAGCGCGGGGTGTTCCGCTCGCGCGACGGCGGCCGCACCTGGCAGAAAGTCCTCTACAAAGACGAAAACGTCGGCGCGGTCGAGGTCGTCATCGACCCGACGGATGCGCGCGTGGTCTACGCAGGATTATGGAATACGCGGCGGCCGCCGTGGTTCGTCTACGCGCCCACCAACGGCCCCGGTGGCGGGATCCACAAGTCCACGGACGGTGGAACGAACTGGCAGCAGCTGACGACGGGCCTGCCGCCCACAGGAATCGGACGGACCGGCATCGCCGTCGCACCGTCGAATCCTCGACGCGTGTACGCTGTGGTCGACTGCCTCGTGCCTGACCTCACATCCCCAGCCCCTAGTCCCCAACCCCCACCCCCTGCCACCCAACCCCCAGCCCCCGGACAAGGCGGCGTGTTCCGCTCCGACGACGCCGGGGCGACCTGGCGGCGCGTCGGCGCCGACCAAGCGCTGTGGGGCCGCGGCTGGTATTTCGAGAAGATCGCGGTCGATCCGAAAGACGAGGGCATCGTCTACGTGCCGAACGTGGCGGTGAACCGCAGCCGCGACGGCGGCGCCACCTGGGACGTGATCCGCGGCTCCCCCGGCGGCGACGATTACCACCAGGTGTGGATCGCCCCCGACAACCCGGATATCCTGATCGTCGCGAGCGATCAGGGCACGATCATCACGCGCAACGCGCGCACCGCCGATCCGCGCGCCATGACCTGGAGCTCGTGGCTCAATCAACCCACCGCGCAGATTTACCACGCCTCCGTCGACTACCGCTTCCCCTACTGGGTCGTCGGCGCGCAACAGGACTCGGGCGCGGTGGCGGTGCGCTCGCGCGGCAAGTTCGCGCAGATCTCGCAGCGCGACTGGGAGCCGATCGGCGCCGCCGGCGAGAGCGGCTACGCCACCGGCGACCCGCTGCATCCCGGCGTGATCTACGGCGGTGAGGGCAGCCGCTGGGACCTCGAGACCAACCTCTCGGTCCCGAACACCGCGGCGCCAAAGGGCACCGAGACCGATCGCGGTGACTGGACTCAGCCGCTCGTACTCTCAGCGGCAGATCCACACGCGCTGCATTACGCGAGCCAGTTCCTGTTCAAGACGACCGACGGCGCGCACACGTGGACCCAGATCAGCCGCGACCTGACTCGACCCGATCCCGGCATCCCGCCCAACCTCGACGCGACTGCCGCCGCGGCCACCGATCGGAACGGTAAGCGTGGCGTCATCTACGCGGTGGCCCCGTCGCCGCTCCGCGCGCCGCTGGTCTGGATCGGCACCGACGACGGGCTCGTCCAGGTCACCGCCGACGACGGCGCGAACTGGCGCGATGTCACGCCATCGGCGCTCACTGCGTGGTGTCGAGTCACCGGCATCGAGGCGTCGCACTTCGACGCGGACACGGCGTATGCGAGCGTGGACCGGCACCAGCTCCAGGACTTCGCGCCGTACATCTACCGCACACGCGATCAGGGCCGCTCCTGGCAGCGCATCACGGCAGGCCTGCCGGATGGGGTGTACGTCCACGTGGTCAAGGAAGACACGCTGCGCCGTGGGCTGTTGTTCGCCGGGACCGAGCGCGGGGCGTTCGTGTCGTTCGACGACGGCGACCACTGGCAGCCGCTGCAACGCAATCTGCCGGTGACGTCGGTGCGCGACTTCGTGGTGTACGGCAACGACCTCATCGTCGCCACACATGGCCGCGGGTTCTGGGTGATGGACGACATCAGCGCGCTGCGGCAGGTCAGTGACCAGGTGCTCCAGGCCGACGCCTGGCTCTTCCGGCCCGCCGACGCCATCAACTTCATTCAGGGCGACGATAACGGCACACCGTTCCAGCGCGACGAGCCGCAAGCGCAGAATCCACCCGAGGGCGCGGTTCTAGACTTCTATCTCAAGGCGGCGGCGCCGGGAGTTGTGACGCTGGAGATTCTCGACGCCGCAGGCAAAGTCCTACGGAAGTGGCCTGGCGAGGCGGAGCCGCCGAGAGGTGGCCGGGCGGGGCTCCCGCGCGTGTCGCCGCTCTGGCAGCTTGTGCCGGAGGTGTTCTCCACGGCGCCCGGGATGCACCGCGTCGTCTGGCGGCCAGTCGCAACGGCCGAGCCGGCCACCCCGGGCGGCGGACCGCGGCGCGCGCGCGGCGCCCGACTCACCGGTACGTTCACGGCGCGGTTGACCGTCAACGGGCGGGTATCCACGCAGACCTTCCCCGTGCGCCCGGATCCGCGCAGCGAGCCCTAGCGCGAGAACCGGTTCTTGAACGTCTGCCCGTAGGTCGTGGGCGTGCCGTCGTAACTCGAAATCAGATCGAGCGGATCTCCCCACACATCCCACGACCACCCGAGATAGCCGCTCCCACCCTGGCGCGCGTCGATCCAGTCCATCAGCGACGTCACAAACGCGCTGCCGCGGTCATTCTGCCCCAGCTCGCCGAGGACCAGCGGAACCTGCAGCGCGACCGGGGCGGCGGTGCTGTCCCAGCACGCTTTGGTCGAGCACCAGCTGAAATTGTAGATGTGCCATGACGCCGCGAGGTTGTTGCGCGGGTCATTGGGCTTGTTCGCGAGCCAGTGCGACAGCGTGGCCGAGTACTGCACGCCTCCGATCATGATGACGTTCGTCGCCCCGGTGCTACGAATCGCGTCTACCAACTCCTGCATGCCAGCCGCCTGGTAGCTCATGCCGGCGCAGGTTCCGCCGTCACGCCAGCAGCGCCAGGCCTCCGGCGTATCGCGATTGCTGTCCGGAAACGGCTCGTTGAACAGATCGAGGATGACGCGATTGTTGCTGCCATAGGCCGCCGCGACCTGGCGCCAGAACTCCGGCGTGTGGTCGCGATCTGGCATCGGCGCCTGGCCGAGCGCCACTGCCGTGTCGGCGGCGCTCCAATGCAGCTCGAGGATCACGACGAGACCGCCGCGATTCAGGCGTCCGACGAAATCGCTGATTGTTTGACGGTAGTTGTCGCCCGAATAGGCGGGCGCCACGCCGTTGGTGCCGAGCCAGCAGGTTTCGTTGAGCGGCACCCGCACCGCGTTCGCGTTCCATGACGCGATCGCCTGCACCGACATGGAGTCTGATGGGCCGTCGAAGAAGCCCCACCCTTGCGCGCACGCGTATTCGGTGCCGGAGCGATTCACGCCCCGCAGGCGCACAGGCCGACCGGCGCTGTCGACCAGTTGATTGCCCTGAACGTGGAGCGCGGGTGCGACGCCGGGCGGCAGCGGGGCCGCCGGACTGCTGTGGCATGCTGCCGTCACCACCATCGCGAGAATCGCGATGCGAGGAATTCTCATGCGCTACATTCTACCCGATATGGCCTCGTTCGTGGTGCGCGCGCCGGGTCGTGTGAACCTCATCGGCGAGCACATCGACTACTGCGGCCTCCCCGTCTTCCCCATGGCCATCGGCCGCTCGGTCCGCATGACGTGTCAGCCACGCGCGCATCGAGAAATCCGCATCACGAACCGCGATCCGCGCTTCGCGCCCGCCGTCTTCACCGTGAGCGACAGCATCCCGCCGGCGCCGGCCGGGGACTGGAGCAACTACGCCAGGGCGGCGGCCCAGGCCCTCGCCCAACGCTTCGCCGATCTGCGGGGCGTCGACGCGGGGGTGGAGAGCGATCTCCCGATCGCTGCCGGGCTCAGCTCCTCGTCCGCGCTGCTCGTTGCAACCGCCCTCGCGATCCTGCACGCGAACGCGGTCTCGATCCCGTCACTCGAGCTGATGGAGCTCCTGGCGCGCGGTGAGCGCTACGTCGGCACGGCGGGGGGTGGGATGGACCAGGCGATCATCCTCGGCGGGCAGGCCGGGAGTGCGTCGCGGATCGACTTCCACCCGCTCAGGCTCACGCCCACCGCCGTGCCCACCGGCTGGCAGTTCATCGTGGCGCAGAGCCTGGTACGCGCTGAGAAGTCCGGAGCCGCGCTGAAGGCGTACAACGAACGGCCGCGGCAATGCGACGAAGCGCGGCGCGTCGTGGCCACGCGGCTCGGTCTGCGCGAAGACATCACTTATCCCGCCCTGCTCGCGGCTGCCTCGGTCGAGGAGCTGCACGACGTGTCGGGCTCGACCCTCTCCGACGTGCTCGCGCGGCGGTTTCGCCACGTGATCACCGAGGGAGCACGCGTGCGGCAGGCGGAGGCGGCGATGGCGACTGGGGGGGGCGATCTCGCGACGTTCGGCGGTTTGCTCGACTCCTCGCACGCGAGTCTGCGGGACCACTACGAGGTGAGCCATCCCGAGCTGGACCGGCTCGTGGAGCTGGCCCGGGAAGCCGGCGCGGCTGGGGCGCGACTCACGGGCGCCGGGTTCGGTGGATCGATCGTGGCGCTTTGCTCTGTGAAGCGCGCGCCGGAGGTCATGGCTGCGTTGCGCGAGGCCTTTTACGCCCCGCGCGGCGTCGCAGGCGGCGGTGAATACGTTTTCGCCGTCGAGCCGTCGGCGGGTGCGGCGGTCGTGCCCGCGTGACCCGGATTACTCAAACCCGACCCGCGGTAGCGCGCGGAACAGCCCCCACGCTGCCGCGCCCGCGACCACCAGGCACACGATCGCAGGCAGCGTGTTCCCGTACAGCACGTATCCCGTGCCGAACAGCGCCGCGTAGATGACGGCGAGACCCAGGAACCAGCACAGGAATGCGGCGGTCACGCTGTCCCCCGCAGTCGCCGGGCGCGTCGTGACGGCGGCGTCCCAGCCACGGCCCATCGGCCGAATCCGGTCATAGAACGCCTGGAGCGTGGCGCGGTCGGTGGGCGGCGTCGCGAACGTCACGGCCAGCCATCCGAGCGTGGTGATCGCGACGCCGATGACGAGCTGGACCGTCGGGGCGAGCGGCTTGAACCCGAGCGCCGTATGCACGAACTGGAAGTAGACGGCGATCACGAAGGAGATCGCCATGCCGGCGATCTCGCTCCACGCGTTGATTCGCCACCAGAACCAGCGCAGCAGGAAGATCAGCCCGGTGCCGGCGCCGATCTGGAGCAGGATCTGGAACGCCTGATAGGAGTTGTGGAGCCAGAGCGACACCGCTGACGCGAGCACGATCAGTCCGACGGTGACGAGCCGCCCGATCATCACGTAGTGGCGCTCGTCTTTGTCGGGCGCGACGAACCGGCGGTAGCAATCCTCCACCGCGTAGGACGCGCCCCAGTTGAGGTGGGTGCTGATGGTGGACATGTACGCCGCCGCGAGCGACGCGATCATCAGGCCGAAGAGCCCGTGTGGGAGGTACACGAGCATCGCGGAGTACGCGAGGTCGTTCCGCACGATCGCCTTGTCGATGTGAGGGAACCGCGCGGCGATAGAAGCGAGGTCGGGATAGATGATGAGCGACGCGAGGGCCACGATGATCCACGGCCAGGGCCGCACGGCGTAATGCAGGACGTTGAACAGCAGGGTCGTGCGCATGGCGTCCCGCTCCGTGGGCGCCGCGAGCATACGCTGCGCCACGTAACCCCCACCTCCCGGCTCGGAGCCGGGATACCACGTGCTCCACCACTGGACGGCGAGCGGCACAATCAAGACCGCGGTCGCCGTGCGCCAGTCCGAGAAATCGGGCAGGAGCGAGAGCCGCCCGGTGACCGCGGGGTGGGAGAACAACCCCGACAGGCCGCCGACCTGGGGGAGCCGGAGCGCCACCACGGCGGCCAACACGGCCCCGACCATCGCGATCAGGAATTGCACGAAATCGGTCAACACCACGCCCGACAGGCCGGAGCTTGCCGCGTACAGCACGGTGACCGCGCCCCCGATGAGCACCGCCGTGCCGCGATCCCAGCCGAGCATCACGCCCGCGATTTTGGTGGCCGAGAGATTGACCGAGGCCATGATCATCACGTTGAAGAACACGCCGAGGTAGATCGCGCGGAAACCCCGAAGGAAGGCCGCCGGCTTGCCGGAGTAACGGAGCTCGTAGAACGCGATGTCCGTGAGAGCCGCCGAGCGCCGCCAGAGCTTGGCGTAGAAAAACACCGTGCACATCCCCGTGATCGCGAAGGCCCACCAGACCCAGTTCTGGCTGACACCGCCGGAGCGCACGAGATCCGTGATGAGATTCGGCGTGTCCGTCGAGAACGTCGTGGCGACGAGCGACACCCCCAGCAGCCACCACGGCAGCCGGCGCCCGGAGAGAAAGAACTCGGCGCGGCCCTGACCGGCGCGGCGCACCACCGCCAGGCCGATGGCCACGCAGATGAGGCCGTAGAGCACCAGCACGATCCAATCGGAGGTGTCGAGTCGCATGGTAGCCTCAGAGGCAGGTGAACGCGTCGCGCAAGTCCGCCGGATATGTCCCTGCGCGCACGAGCGCACCGATCGCAGCGCGCACCGCCGGCACGTCGGCGGCGAAAGTCATGCCGAGCCAGCGATCGGGGGCGGTCAACACGCGCAGCCGCGCGCGGCCCGCCGTCACCTGCTCGTCGAGTGCCGTGCTCAACAGAAACTCGGCGTCTGGCGCGCGGTGCGCCGCAAGAAAGGCCGCGAACTGCTCCTCCAGTGCCGCGAAGACCTCGCGTGTGAAGCCCCACAGGTTCATCGAGACCTGTTCGGAGCCCGTGAACTCCAGCTGTTCGTTTGCCGCTGTCGAACCCCTAATCCCCAACCCGCGGCCCCCAATCACGTCCCGCACCTCGACGAGCCGTACGAGCAGTCCGTCCGGCCCGCACGCCGCGACGGCTCGGGCGACGCCGCCGTGCTCGGAGAGCGTCTGATCCAACCGGTAGCCCACGAGGGCATGCTCGGGCGGAGCAGTTCGCCCGGTCAGGTGCTCCGCGAGCAGGCGGTACGCGCCGGGTCCGTAGAAGTCATCCGCATTGCACACCGCAAAGGGGCCTTCGAGCGCATCACGCGCGGCAAGCACGGCGTGAGCCGTCCCCCACGGCTTCGCTCTCCCCTCGGGTACGCGCTGCTCGACGTAATCGACGGGCACCGCTCCTCCGGTCACCTCGGACACGTGCTTTTTCAGCGAGGCGGCCAGCTCCTTCCTTATTACGAGCACGGCGCGCGAGAAGCCGGCGCGCAGCGCGTCATAGATCGCATAATCGAGCAGCGTCTCGCCGCACGGCCCAATCGGGCTCAGCTGTTTGGGCCCCCCGAAGCGGCTCCCAACGCCGGCCGCGAGAATCACGAGTGCGGGAGGGGGCGCGCCCATGCCCTACTTCCTCGCGTGCTCCACGACCCGCCGCACCCCGTCCTCGAGGGACACGGCCGGACGCCACTCCCACGTCCGCCGCGCCAGGGCGGCGTCGAGACAGATCCGCGCGATGTCACCCGCTCGGTCTGCGGCGTACATCGGCTCACGTGCGTATCCCGTCGCGCGCGCCAGGACGCGAAACAGGTCGAGGTCCGAGACCTCCCGTCCCCACCCGACGTTGGCGACGACCCCCGAGGGTCCCGCGGCCGCCCGCATCGTTGCCTCCACGACGTCAGCCACAAACACGTAGTCGCGTGTCTTCGTCCCGTCGCCGAAGATCGTCACCGGCTCGTCGGCAAGCATCTGTCGCGTGAAGATCGACACGACACCGGCCTCGCCGTCGGAACGCTGCCGCGGACCGTAGACATTGGCGTAGCGCAGCGCCGCGTATTCGATCAGCCCGCGGGCTGCATAGGCACCGAGATAGTGCTCGAACGCGAGCTTGCTCGCGCCATACTCCGACATGGGGTGCGTCGGATCGGTTTCCGACACCACCACACGGGCTGGGTTACCGTAGACGGCGGCCGATGACGCGTAGACGATGCGGCGCGCGCCGACGGCGACGGCTGCTCGCAACACGTTCAGGGCGCCCAGCACGTTCACCCTCGCATCGAAGTCAGGCTCCCGAATCGACCGTCGCACGTCCGTCTGCGCGGCCGCATGGAACACGACCTCCGGCTTGAATCGGGCGACGACGTCCCGCAGCGCGGCCGCATCGCAGATGTCGACTCGTTGGAATGGCGCATCCGGTGCAACGTTGCTCGTCGATCCGGTGGACAAGTCGTCCACCACGCAGACGCGGTGAGCGTCCGCCAGCAGGCGATCGACGAGATGAGAGCCGACGAACCCCGCGCCACCCGTCACCAGCGCGCGCGGACCGTCGCCGGGCTGTGTACGCGGGGCTATCGGCCGGCCGCCTCCCACTGCTGCCGGGTGATCACCGCGATCGGCTCGAGTTTCTTGCCTCGGAGCGCCGTGTTGATTCCCGCGAGCTCCCGTGTGACCCAGGCGTCGAAGCCGCGCTGCACATCCGCCAGCTCCCGCGCCAGTGCGTCCGCACGCTCGATCTGCGTCTGTGTCGGCCCGCCGTCGTAGAACACGATGTTGCTGTACAGATCGGTGAGATTCTCGCGCAAGCGCTCCTCGCCCGTAATCATCCCACCCTCTTTGGTCGCGACGATCTTCTTGCGCAGTGAATCCACCACCGCCGACGCGGCACGCAGGCGCTTCGCGATGGCGTCGCCCGCCGGCAGCTTCCCGGCGCGATCATCGAGCGCCTGCCGGAGGCCGTTCATGCGCTCGACCGCGAAGGTCATGTCGCCCAGCGTGCCTTGCATCTTGAGCGCCAGATCGAGCGCCGCCTGACGCTCAGCCTGCGTATGGGTTGCCCGCGGATCCGGCACGAGTACGAGCTGCGTCGTGTAGGTCGCGGTATCCTTCGTCATCTTGATCGTGTAGGTCCCCGGCAGGACGCGCGGGCCGAACGCGGCGCCGAACGCGGCACTCGCCGCGGGGGGGACTTTCGGCGGCGCGAGCCGCATCGACCAGGTGACGCGATTCAGGCCGCGGCGTTTGCTCGTCGGCATCGTCCCGAGGAGTTTACCGTTCGCGTCGAACACTTCGAGCTTCATGTCGCCGAAGATGTGGCGCCGCCGCTGGTAGTAGGTGATCACGGCGTCGCTGGGCGGATTCGCTCCCACGTAGACGGCGTCGCCATTGGCCCAGCCGCCGCCCGCCTGCAGGCGCTGCGCCGTCGGACGTCCCGGCAGGAACGCGACGGCGCTGGCGAGCACCTCGGCCGTGAGCGCGCGGAGCGGCGTGATGTCGTCCACGATCCAGATCCCGCGACCATGCGTGGCGATCACGAGGTCGTTGTCGCGCGGATGGATAGCCAGATCGCGCACCGCGACGGCCGGTAAATCGCCGCCCTTGTAGTGCGCCCATTGCTTCCCGCCGTCCACCGAGATCCACAGGCCGAGCTCGGTCCCCAGGAACAGCAGATTGCCGTTGACCGGGTCTTCCTTAATGACGTGCGCGTAGCCGCGCACGGGGCTGTCGGGCGCCACCAGCGGCGTCCACGTCGCGCCGAAATCGGCCGACTTGTAGGCGTACGGACGCATGTCGCCGAAGGTGTGCACGTCGAACGTGGCGTAGATCGTTCCGTTCGCGAAGTGCCCCGGCTCGACCGACGAGACCCACGAGTTCTTGGGAAGGCCCGCGATGTTGGGGGCGACATTCGTCCACGTTTTTCCGCCGTCGCGCGTGACCTGCAAATTCCCGTCATCGGTACCCGCCCAGATCACCTGGCCGTCGCGCGGCGACTCCGCGATCACGTAGATCGTGGTGTGCATCTCAGCGGCCGAGTTGTCGACGGTGATGCCGCCGGACTGCTCCTGCTTCTGCTTCTGGGGATCGTTGGTCGTCAGATCGGGCGAGATGCGCTCCCACGTCTGGCCGAAATCCTTCGACCGGAACAGCACCTGCGCGCCGATGTAGATCGTGCCCTTCTGCGTCGCGCTGATGTGAATCGGCGTGTTCCAGTTGAAGCGGAGTTTCTTTTCCTGGTAATGCGGTAACGGCTGGATGCTGCGGCTCTCATGGGTTTTGCGGTTTACGCGCCCGATGTAGCCGCCCTGGGCTTCCGCGTAGAGATAGTCCGGATCGGTGGGGTCGGCGAACATCCAGAAGCCGTCGCCGCCGTACATGTTCTCCCACTGATGGTTCGTGATCCCGCCGGGGTACTCTGACGGGCCGACCCAGGAGCTGTTGTCCTGCAGGCCGCCGTAGACGTTGTACGGCCGCTCCATGTCGACGCTGACGTGGTAGAACTGCGATACGGGCAGGTTCTCGTTTTTCACCCACTTGTTGCCGGCGTCGTAGGAGAACCAGAGCCCGCCGTCGTCGCCGGTGATCACGTTGTCGGTGTTGTTGGGATCGACCCACACGTCGTGGAAATCGCCGTGCGCGCCGCCAGCGATGCCGCTGAAGCTCTTCCCGCCGTCGGTGCTGACGATGAGGCCGCCGTCGGGCTTGTACACGCGGTCCGGGTCGCGTGGATCGACGATCAGGTTCGCGAAATAAAACGGCCGCCAGATCATGTTCTGGCTGCGATCGAGCATCTGCCACGTCTTGCCCGCGTCATTGGACCGGTACAGCGCGTTCAGCGGCGGGACCGCTTCGATGAATGCGTAGACGACTTCGGGCTTCGATGGCGCCACCGCGACAGCTACACGACCCCAGGGTTTGGGGGGCAGGCCCGCGGATCCAGCCGGCAGCTCGGTCCACGTCGCGCCGCCGTCGGTGCTCTTAAAGAGACCGGAAGCACTTGGGGCCGTCGCGCTGTCGCCGCCTGAGCGGAATGTCCAGCCGCGGCGGCGGAAATCCCACATCCCCGCATAGAGCGTCTTGGGATGCGATGGATCCATCGTGAGCAGCGAGCACCCCGTCGACAGGTTGGCGCCCCGGAGCACCTTGGTCCATGTCTTCCCAGCGTCGGTGGTCTTGTAGACGCCCCGCTCGTCACTATCGCTCCAGAGCTTCCCCGGCACGCACACATAGACCGTGTTGGTCTCCGTCGGATCGACGAGGATCTTCACGATGTGCTCGGAGTTCTTGAGCCCCATGTTCGTCCAGTTCTCACCGGCGTCGTCCGATCGATAGACGCCATCGCCGATGGACACGCTGTTGCGCATCCACGATTCGCCGGTGCCGACCCAGATGACTTTGGGATTCTTCGGATCGATCGTGATCGCCCCGATCGACTGCACGGGCTGCTTGTCGAACACGGGCTTGAACGTCGTGCCGCCGTTCGTCGACTTCCACACGCCGCCGCTCGCCGCGCCGACGTAGATCGTGAGCCGGGCGCCCTCGTGCACGGCATCGAGCGCCGCGATGCGCCCACTCATCGCCGCAGAGCCGATGTTGCGCGCGCCGAGGCCGGAAACCGTTTCGGAATCCACCTTGACCGCGGGTTGCTGAACCATGAGGAGCAAGAGAAGCGCGTTCATGGGCGGGTCCCCCCCCCGGGTCGTACGAACCGCTGATCGTCGAGCGGAACGTTGGCCTCGATTTTGTCGTACGTGATTTTCCCACGGTCCGCGCTGCTGCTGCCCTTCGGCCCCGACTCGGAGGAGAACGGCAGGTACACGCCGTTGACCTGCTTATAGTCGCCGAGCGAAGTCTCGAACTCCTGCGGCGCGCCCCGGATCATGCGCTGCGTGTCGATTCTGATGGGGACGTAGTACTCAGTATCCAGATAGTAGAAGCTGATGTCGCCGTTCGGGCGTGTGACCTTGAGTTTGTAGGCGTCGCTTCCCTCGACCTGCTCGATGCCCTGATACTCGACGCGATTGCCTTTCGCCTGATAGCTCACGAGCGGCCCGTCGAAGTCGGCATCGTCGAGAATGCCGTGCATCTCTTCTTCACCGAGCGCCTCGGGATCGCGCTTGCCTTGCCACGGCTCGATCTTCCAGCCGTTTTTGCCGTCGTAGGCGTTGATGCCCGTCATGCCCTGGATCGAGAATTCCTCGCGCACGCTGTTGGGGCGCTTGTTCTCCTGCACCACGACCGCCTCGAACCCGCCGCCGCCGGTGAATTTTCCGGTGCGACGCAGCGATTGCAGCGCCTGGATGCGGGCCATGCCGCCGGACGCCTGGAGGTACTTCGCGACGAGGCTGTCGGCAGACTGGGCGGGGGCGGAAAGCGGCGCCGCGCTTAGCGCGAATGCCGCGAGGGAGAGAGCAACGTTCAAACGCTTCATGCGAGGCAGCTCCTCGAGCGGGACCGACAAGATAGCCGCCGGTCGCGCGCTCGCAACCACAAGCGTACTTTCTCCGCCATGGCGTCTGTCTCGTCTCGCAACTTCCCCAACCTCACGGTGCTGTCGCACCCGTTGATCCAGCACAAGCTGACGATCTTGCGCGACAAGCGCACCAGCACGCGCGACTTCAAGCAGCTCGTGAACGAGATCGCGATGCTGATGGCCTACGAGGTGACCAAAGACCTGCCCCTCGAGCCGGTAGAGATCGAAACGCCGCTCGAGAAGATGAGTGGCAGCCAGGTCGCGGGGAAAAAGCTGACCCTCGTTCCCATCCTGCGGGCCGGCCTCGGCATGGTGGAAGGCATTTCCCAGTTGATTCCCTCCGCGCGGGTCGGCCATATCGGCTTGTACCGCAACCACGACACGCTCCAGCCGGTGGATTACTACTTCAAGATTCCCTCGGGCGAGGCGGATCGGGCCTTCTTTCTGTTGGATCCGATGCTCGCGACCGGGGGATCCGCGGTGGCGGCGGTGAGCGCGCTGGCGCGTGCGGGTGCTCCGGTGCAGCGGATTCGGTTCATGTGCCTCGTAGCCGCCCCGGAGGGCGTGAGGGCGATGCTGGACGCCCACCCCAAAGTACCCGTGTACGCCGCGTCTCTCGATCGGGAGCTGAATTCCAAGGGCTATATCCTTCCGGGCCTGGGGGATGCCGGCGACCGCCTTTTTGGCACCAGGTAGGACCTCCCCACGTAACCCTTTTGTCGTCCCCCGTGTCCCATCAGTAGTTACGAGACCAGTCCGTCACCTCGGAGCGCCGTGGACGAATCACAGCTTATTGCCCGCGTCCGCGCCGGGGATAGCGCCGCAGAGCGCGCGCTCTATGACGCGCATGTGGACCGCGTGTACCGCCTGGCTTTCCGGCTCGCGGGCGACGATGCCCTCGCGCAGGATTTCACCCAGGAAACGTTCATTCGCGCGTTCGACCGGCTCGGCTCGTTCCGTGGCGATGCTGCGTTTTCGACCTGGCTGCATACGATCACGACCACGGTCGTCTTGAACGGCTTACGGAAGGTGAAGCGGTTTCGACAACGGGAAGCGGACATCGATGATGCGCGCGATATCGGCGTAGCGCAGCGGCACGCCGAACCGGATTTGAAAGCGCGGCTCAAGCAGGCGATCGATGATCTGCCGGAGGGTTACCGGACGGTGTTCTTGATGCACGATGTCGAGGGCTACACACACGAAGAAATCGGCGCCGCATTGGGCGTCGAGACCGGCACGTCGAAGGCACAGCTGTCGCGCGCGCGGGCGAAATTGCGCGTGGCGCTGTCGGACTTCGCAGGAGAATGGGTGAAATGATGGACCAGCACGAAGACCCGAAATTCGAACAGTGGCTCAAGGACGCGACCAAATCGTACCACTCCCCACTCCCCACTCCGCGTGAGGAGATGTGGAGGAAGATCCAGGACGCTCGCCGGAATAGGCACGTCATCGAGCTGCGACCCTGGATGCGTTGGGCGGTGGCGGCGGCGGCCGTGCTGATTCTTGGCATCGGGATCGGACGGTGGACGGCGCATCAACCCGGCACGGGGAAGCGCACGACTAGCGTTGCCATGACGGATTCGACCACGGCCGTGCAATCCGATCTCTTATACCAGATCGCTGCGACCCAATACCTGTCGCACACGGAGGCGTTTCTCACGTCGTTCCGCGCGGACATCGGGTCGCATGGCGCGGCGAACAGCGCGCGGTTCGCCAGCCAGGCGCGCGATCTTTTGAGCACGACGCGCCTCATGCTCGACTCGCCGGCGGCGAAGGACCAGCGGCTCCGGTCGTTGCTCGAGGATCTGGAGCTGGTGCTTGTCCAGATCTCGCAGCTCGATCCGTCGCGCGACGGCCATGACACCGACATCATCACGCAAGGCATGAACCAATCGAACGTGTTGCCCAAGTTGCGCTCGGCGATTCCCGCCGGGCCAGTACCGGTGCGACGCACAGAAGGAGCACTCTGATGTTGTCTTACCTGTCCCTCTTGCTCGCCGTCACGACCGTGCAGGCTACGCCGACGCCCGCGCCACAGGCGCGGCCACACCGCCGCCCGCGCGCTGCTCTCGCACCGATCGTCGCTGCCGTGCCTGCACTCGAAGCGGGCGCTGCGGCGCTCGTCGCGGCACAGCCTGATATCGAAGCGCTCACCATGCAGGCTCCCGTGCTCGCCATGGCCGCGAGCGATCTGCAAATGGCCGCGTACTCGCTGGCCGTGGCGCCGGTTGCGTTCGCCGCGCCGGTGTTCTACTGGGACGGCGATGACGACGAAGACATCAGCGAACCCCGCTGGCAGGACCAGACGCAGGCCGATGTGGCCGATTCGCTGTACCGCGCCGCGCGCCAGGCGCTGAATCGGAGCCAGTACACACGCGCCGCCGAGCTCTTCACCAGCATCCGCGCTAAGTATCCGCGGTCCACCTACGTCCCCAACACGTATTACTGGCAGGCCTTCGCGCTCTACCGCGATGGATCAGAGGAAGCGCTGCGCGCTGCGCGCGAGGCGCTGCAGACACAGGCGTCCAAATTCCCCAAGGCGACCACGCGCCGGGACGCCGAAGCACTGTTGCGCCGTGTGCAGGGTGGACTGGCGCGGCTCGGCGACCCCGATGCCACCGCGGACGTGACCGAAGAAGCCGATAATGTCGCTCCGCCGACTCCCGTCATCGCTGCGACACCACCCGTCGGTCCCGGCCCGACGATCGTTGCACGGCCCGGACGCACCTATCGCTTGCACAATGAATCGTGCGACGACGAGGACGACATTCGCATCGCGGCGGTCAATGCGCTGCTGCAGATGGACGCCGATCGTGCCGTGCCCATTCTCAAGAGCATCCTGGCGCGGCGCGACAGCGGTTCGACGTGCCTCCGGCGCAAGGCAGTGTTCCTCGTCTCCCAGAAACACAGCTCGGAAACGTCCGCCATTCTGCTCACTGCCGTGCGGTCGGATCCCGATCAAGAGGTCCGCGAGCAGGGAGTGTTCTGGCTGTCGCAAGTGCCCGGAGAGGAGACTGTCGCGGCGCTCGATTCGATCCTGCGCGATCCCCGGACTGATCCCGACATCCAGGACAAGGCCATCTTCGCGCTCTCGCAGCACAATAGCAGTCGCTCGGGTGCGATCCTCCGCGCCTACGCCGAGCGGCGTGACGCGCCCGAGGAAATGCGCGAGAAGGCAATCTTCTGGCTCGGCCAGCGAAATTCGACAGAGAACGCGCAATTCCTCAAGGACCTGTTCGCCAAGGTGGAGAACGACGATCTCAAGGACAAGATCATTTTCTCCCTCTCGCAAATGGGCGGCGCGGATAATTATCGCTGGCTCATGGATATCGCCTTGAACCAGAAAGAGGACATGGAGATCCGCAAGAAGGCGCTGTTCTGGGCGGGACAGGGGCACAACGTCGATGTCGGGGATCTGGTGAAGCTCTACGACAGCATGAGCGACCGCGAGATGCGGGCGCAATTGATTTTCGTGTACTCGCAGCGCCGCGAAGACGCCGCGCTCGACAAGCTGTTCCAGATCGGCAAGAACGATCCCGACCGTGAGCTCCGCAAGAAAGCGATCTTCTGGATCGGGCAGTCGCGGAGCCCGCGCGCGTCGGCATACCTCCAGGATCTCATCAACCAATGATCGCGCTCACACTCGCAGCTTTGGTGCTGCTCCAGCAACCGCTGGAACGGCGAGTCGCCGCGGCTCCGGACGGCTCCGTGCGGTTCACCTTCGCGGCCAAGCCCGGTGTCTACGGCAACGGCCGCAACATGATCAGCTGGGATTGTGACAAGGGGAATTGCCACAACCAGATCGACGGGAACTGGAACGACCACAACGACTGGGACGCCCCATGCGACTCCGGCCCGGTCCGCGTCGCGCTCACCAAAAGCAGCGGCCGGATAACTGATCTGCGCGTCTACGTCGGCGGTGAGTGGCGCACCAGCACGACCGCGACGGATTTGGGCACGATCGGCACGAAGGACGCCGCAAGCTATCTGCTCGCGCTCGCATTGAAAGATGAGAGCCGCGCCTCCGAAAAGGCGATCTTCCCGGCGGTGCTGGCCGACAGTGTCACGATCTGGCCCGACCTCCTGAAGATCGCGAAGGCGGACAACGTCTCGCGGAAAGTGAAACGCTCGGCTGTCTTCTGGCTCGGGCAGGCGGCCGGCGATGCGGCGACTCGCGGGCTCACCGACCTGGTCGATGACGGCACCGCGGACCATGAGGTGCGCGAGACCGCGGTATTCGCGTTGTCACAGCGGCCGAGAGATGAAGGCGTGCCCGCGCTGATTCGGATCGCCAGGGCGAACAAGGACCCTGAGCTGCGGCGCAAGGCGATCTTCTGGCTCGGTCAGTCGGACGACCCCCGGGCGCTGTCCCTGTTCGAGGAGTTGCTGACCCGCCCCTAGTATCTTGTGGCATGCCTTTCTGGACCGGACGGCGTGCCCTCGGCGGGATCCTCCTTGCGATCGTCCTGATCGCCCTCGGCTGGGCGGCCGTGGTCGTGACGGTCGCGATCCAGGCCGCTCATGACGAAGCTACCGGCGCTGACGCCATCGTGGTGCTCGGCGCCGCGCAGTACAACGGCCGGCCTTCACCCGTCTTTCGCGCGCGACTCGATCACGCCGCCACACTCTATCAACGCGGTCTGGCACCGACCGTCCTGGTCACCGGCGGCGTCGGCGTCCGCGACACGCTCAACGAAGCGGACGTCGGACGCGATTATCTCGTACGGCTCGGCATCCCTGACAACGCCGTGCTTCCCCTCGTCGGTGGTCACGACACGTTCACGTCGATCGATCAGGTAAAGCGCTGGTTCGATGGGCGCGACAGCCGCCGCGTGCTGCTGGTCAGCGACGGCTTCCACATGCTGAGACTGCAGATCATTGCGAGACGACTCGGGCTGACGCCGTTTACTTCGCCGGCCGCAGGCTCCCCCATCCACGCCAACGTGCGTCGAAACGCCGGGTACCTGTTCGCCGAAGGGTTCAAAGTGCCCTTCACGTGGCTGTTCCAGCGCTAAACCACACGGGTGCACTGATGAAACTCGACAGTAAACGAATCCACACCGGACGGGTCATAAACCTGGACGTGGATACGGTGCGCTTTCCCGACGGCTCGACGGGAGAGCTCGAGATAATCCGGCACCCGGGAGCCGCCGCCGTGGTTCCGTTTGCTTCGGATCCACGTGGGGACGACCCCACCATCCTGCTCATTCAGCAGTACCGGTACGCCACGAATGGGACACTGATCGAAATCCCGGCGGGCCGGCTGAATCCGGGAGAGGAGCCGCGGGTATGTGCGCAGCGGGAGCTGCTCGAAGAGGTGGGTGTGAAAGCCGGGCGGCTCGAGCGTCTTACTACTATATGGACAACGCCTGGCTTCACGGACGAGCGCATTCACCTTTTTTTGGCAGCCGACCTGACCGCGGACAAACCTGCGCGCGAACCGGACGAATTCATCGAGGTGACGCCAAAACCGCTCTCGGAGGCCTTGGAGCTCATCCGCAGCGGCGCAATTTCAGACGCAAAAACCGCTCTGGCGCTGCTTTTCGTGGCTGGTTTCGTTCTGGAGCATTAGCCCGCTCCCACTCTTCTGATCTAGATCAAATGTGGAATTGCGTCGTCCCCAGGCTGGGACAATATTCCCATTTCGCAAATCCCTGCGAATCGTAACCGGTTACACGATAATGAGTTACGTCCACAGCCTGGGAGGCACGGTTTGTGCCAAGTCCTCATAAAGTGCGTCAGGACAGCGTTTTCCGTGTTCCCGTTCGAAACGCAAGGCTAGCTATGCGGACCACACTCAAGCGTCCCACACCGGCGATCGACCCCCAGCGTGCGCTGCAGCGCGAGGCGCTGCATGAGCTGGATGATGGACAGGTCGTGATACGCCACCTGGCAGGTGAGCCGCAAGCCTTCGGGACCCTGGTGGACCGCTATCAGACCCGGCTCCTCAATTTCGTCAATCGCACAATCGGCGACCGCGAGCGCGCTGAGGACCTCGTGCAAGAAGTCTTTATCCGGGTCTTCCGCCATCTGCACCGCTTCGATCAGACCAAGAAATTCTCGACGTGGATCTACACGATCGCTTCGAACCTCGCGAAAAACGAGCTGCGCAACCGTAGCCGCAACCCCCTGGTGCTGTTCCAGACGATCAAGAAGAACTGGGAAGCTGATCATCGGCCCCTGCAGTTCGAGGACACGACGGCGCGGCCGGATGATCTCTACCGCAAGCGGTTCCTGAAGGACGCCGTGGACCAGTGCGTCCAACGGCTGCCGGAGCACCACCGGGAGGTGTTCGTGCTCCGCGAGCTCGAGGGGAAGAGCTACCAGGAGATCGCCGAAATCACGGGATGCAATCTGGGGACGGTGAAGAGCCGGCTGAATCGGGCCCGCAATAGCTTCGCCCAGCTCATCGGCCCGATCCTCGCTTAGCTACAACCTGGCCTGTTTCCACCCCGGCTGCGGAACTCCCCGTAGCCGGGGTGGTACATTTCTCCCATGCTTTGCAACGAATTTCTCGAGCGGCATACCGAGTTTCGGGACGGGTTAATCACGTTCTCCCGGGAGCTGCATCGCTTTGCGCGACACATGGCCCATTGCACCACGTGTCGACGCTACGACGCCACGATCCGTGAAGCCGTACAGGCCTTGCACGCCGCCTCGCCCATCGTCCCCTCACGGGATTTTCGCCAGCGCCTCGATGCGCGACTTGCGGTCGAGCGCCGCCATGTGCCGCGGCCGCCCGCACAGGCCGGCGTGTCGGCAACGATACTGGTGCTCGCCGCGTTTGCGCTCTTCTTCTTCGAGTTCGCGCAGCGCCCGCGCATCGCGCGAGCGCCGTTGCTGCCTCCGGTCGCGTTCCCCAACCCGGTGGCCAGTGCGGGCTTGCCGTTCGTCTCTTTCCAGGACCCACGCGCTCGTGTCGTCACCGGAAATCCATATCCGTACGGCACCACGCTGTTTACGCCCGCGTCGGCGTCACGTTAGCAACGTTTCGGCCTTTCTCCGGGCACAGGGGCGCGGTAACTTCGCTGGATGGCGGCGCTCACCCTCGATGCGCTCCTTCGCAGTCTCAAGAAGGGCGCTCCCCTCCCCAATCCCGTCTACCTGCTGCACGGTGACGAAGATGTCCTCAAGGACGAGGCCATCCGGGCGCTGGTGGATGCCACGGTGGGGTCCAGCCGCGACTTCAATCTCGACGTCCGTTTCGCCCCCGATCTAACTCCCGAATCGTTTCATGCGCTGGTCAATACGCCGCCGATGCTGGCGGAGCGGCGCGCCGTGGTGATTCGCGGGGTGGAACACCTCGGCAAGCGAAAGACCAAGTTGCGCGATGAGGTGGTGCGGTACCTGGCGTCACCCAATCCGACCACATTGCTCGTGCTCGTCGTCGCAGCGGGCGAGGAGCTCGACGCCGATCTTGTCCGAGCGTCGACATCGGTGGCACTGGACGCGCTCGCGGCCGAGCGGGTACCTCGCTGGCTGCAACACCGCGCATCGTCGCTGGGACTCACACTTGCCTCGGATGCGACCGAGTTGCTCCTCAAGGCAGTCGGCAATGACTTGAGTACGCTCAGCCGCGAGCTCGAAAAGCTGGTGTCGCTGACGGCGGGGGGAGGCCGTCCGATAACGGCCGACGATGTGTCCAACCTGGTAGGGGTGCGTCGCGACGAAACGGTCTTCGACTTGGTGGAAGCCGCATTGGAGCGACGGGTCGCGCGCGCGGCCCAGCTCGTGGAGCCGGTGCTCGAGCAGGCAGGCATGAGCGGCGTCAAGATCGTGTCCCTGCTCGGCACCCACCTGGTGGGGACCGCGCTCGCGCGCGCGGAGCGCGATCGGGGCACCCACGCCGCGCGCCTGCCGGACACGATCTACCGGCAGATGCAGAGCGTCCGGCCCTACGGCATGCGCAGCTATAAAGAAGAAGCCGCGCGCTGGGTCGCCTGGAGTGCGCTCTGGACCGCGCGCGAGCTGGGGTGGGCCCTCCGCGCCGCGCTTGCGGCGGATAACGCGTTGAAGACGGCAACCGTTTCGGATGACCGGGGAATCGTGACTCAGCTTGTTCTAGGATTTGCGACGACGAAGCGAGAGGCGGCATGAGGATCGGACGGTCGGTGCTCGTAGCGCTTCTCGTGTTGGCCGTCGGGGCATCAGGCCGTCTGGCCGCTCAAACAGACGCCCGCCTCATCGAGGCGCTCCGTTTGGCTCAGTCGGGCCAAGTCGATTCCGGCCGCGCCATCGTGCGCCGACTGCTCGCGACCCTCTCACCGGGCGATTCGGTGTTTCCGCAGGCGCTTCTGGCCGCCGCGAAGATCGCGCCGGACGCCCAGACGGTCTCCAGCAATCTCAACCGGATCGTCGTCGAATACGGCGCAGGTCCCTGGGCGGACGACGCGCTCCTGCTGCTCACGCAGCTCTACTTCGCTCAGCATGACCCCGCGCAGACAGTCCAGGCCGCTGAACGGCTGAACCGTGACTACCCCGATTCGCCGCTGCGCCCGCGCGCCAATTTCTCGGCCGGACGCGCCTATTTCGAGCTGAAGAACGAGGCGCGCGGTTGCGAGCTGATCCAGAATGCGCTGGATGGCGCAGGGGACGACGTCGAATTCAAGAATCAGGTTAGCTTCTACGCGTCGCGCTGCAGTCCCCCAGCGACTCCCATCACCACGACGACGACAGCGACAGCGACGCCGGCATCGCCCGACACCTCAGCCAAAGTGCCGTCGACGCCGCGCGCGTACGCCGTGCAGGTCCTCGCCGTCAAAAGCGCGGCTCAGGTTGACGACATGCTCACGCGTCTCAAGGTGATGGGCTTCGCGGCGCGCGTGGTGCGGGACTCGACCGGCTTCTTCAAAGTCCGGGTCGGTCGCTACGCGACCCACGAGGAAGCGCAGCGCGTGCAGGCACGCCTGAAGCAAAAAGTCGGCGGGCACCCCTTCGTGGTGGATGAGCCGTGACAGCGGTGACCGAAACGCCCCTCATGCAGCAGTACCGTGACATCAAGGCCCGCCACCCGCAGACCATTCTGTTTTTTCGGATGGGCGACTTCTACGAAATGTTCGAGGACGACGCCAAGCTCGCCGCGCGCGAGCTGGGCCTTACCCTCACCTCGCGCAATAACGGCGGCGCGGCAGAGGTCCCGCTCGCGGGCGTGCCGGTGAAAGCCGCCACCGAGTACCTGCGGCGGCTGATCGCCAAGGGGCACCGGGTTTCGATCTGCGAGCAGATCGAAGATCCCAAACTGGCCAAGGGCGTCGTCCGCAGAGCCGTGGTCGAGACGGTGACGCCCGGCACGGTGCTCACGGACGACTGGCTGGTACGCAATCGGAATAACTATCTCGTGGCGGTGGATCCCCGCGGCACGACCGCGGGAATCGCGAGTCTGGACATCACGACCGGTGAGCTCATCCTCGAGGTCGTCCCCACGGCTGACCTCCACGCGGCGCTCGGGCGTTACGAGGCCCGCGAGCTCGTCATACCCGCCGATCATCCGGTGACGGTGTCCGTCGGCACCCTGACGACTCGCGAGGCATGGGAATTCGACCCGGCACTCGCGCAGGAAGACCTCACACGCACCTACGGGATCGCTTCGCTCGATGGGCTGGGCGTGGGCACCGACGATGGCCCGGCCATCGGTGCCGCCGGCGCGTTGCTGCGCTACGCCCGCGAGTTGAAGCCCGGGGGCCTGCCGCACCTCGCGCACCCCACCATCGTACGCCGCGGCGACGTGCTGCCGCTCGACGAGATGACGCGGTGCAATCTCGAGCTGGTCGAGCCGCTTCGATCCGGAGGGGGGGGAGACGCCGACGGCGCGACGCTGCTCGGAGTCATCGACCGCACCCTGACTCCAATGGGCGGCCGGCTGTTGCGCCGCTGGCTGCTGGCGCCGCTGGTCGATCCAGCCGCGATCAACGCGCGACTCGATGCGGTCGCCGTGCTGGTTGGCGACAGCCGCGGCCGCGAGCGGGTGCGCGAAGCACTCGATGGCGTGCGCGATCTGGAGCGCCTGGCGGGCCGGGCGGCCCTCGGGCGGGCCACCGCGCGCGAGATGGGCGCGCTGCGCGATTCGATCCTGCGGGTGCCGGACGTGGCGGGCGCGATCGGCGGGTTCGACGGACGCGAGCGGTCCGCCCTGCTCGAAGCGAGCGCCCACGAGCTGGACCTCCTCACCGACATCGGCGAGGAGCTGTCGCGCGCGCTCGTCGAGCACCCGCCCGTGCAGCTCGATGACGGTGATGCGATCAAGCCGGGCTACGACCGCGACCTCGATGACTTGAAAGCCGCGCGCGACGGCGGCAAGCAGTACATCGCGGCGCTGCAGTCGCGCGAGCGCGAGCGGACCGGCATTTCGTCGCTCAAAGTGGGATTCAACAAGGTCTTCGGCTATTACATCGAGGTCACGCACACCCATCGCGATCGCATTCCGCCTAATTACGAGCGGCGCCAGACGCTCACCGGCGCGGAACGCTACGTCACGCCCGACCTGAAAGAGTACGAAGCCAAAGTCCTCGGCGCCGAGGAGCGCATCGCCGCGCGCGAAGCTGAAGTGTTGGACCAGCTACGGCGCCGCGTCGGGGAAGCGATCGCCAGGGTGCAGGCGACCGCGGGTCTCTTGGCACGGCTCGACGCCTGGGCCGCCCTGGCCGACGTCGCCGAGCGCGAGCGCTACGTGCGCCCGGAGGTGACGAGCGAGTTCGGGCTGCAGCTCGAGGGCAGCCGGCATCCGGTCGTCGAGCGAATGATGGCGCGCGAGGCGTTCATTCCCAACGACGTGACGCTGGACGAGGCGGGGCGCGTCGTGCTTCTCACCGGGCCCAACATGGCCGGCAAATCCACCTTGCTCCGCCAGGTCGGGCTCTGCGTCGTGTTGGCGCAGATCGGTTCGTTCGTGCCGTGTCGCCGGGCGACGATCGGGGTCGTGGATCGGTTGTTCACGCGGGTCGGCGCGTCCGACAACCTGGTGCGGGGCCAATCGACTTTCATGGTCGAGATGAGCGAGACGAGCGCGATCCTGCACGCCGCCACCGGCCGGAGCCTGGTGCTGCTCGATGAGATCGGGCGCGGCACCTCGACCTACGACGGTGTGGCCATCGCGTGGGCGGTGACCGAATGCCTGCACAACACCATCGGGTGCAAGACGATCTTCGCGACGCATTATCACGAGCTGACGCAGCTCACCGAAGAGCTCGAGCACGTCCGCAACTTCAACGTGGCGGTACGCGAGGTCGGCGACGAAATCGTCTTCCTGCATCGCCTCGAAGCGGGCGGCGCGGACCGGTCCTACGGCATTCATGTCGGCCGGCTGGCGGGCCTCCCCGCTCCCGTCGTGACTCGCGCCTGGCAGGTCCTCAAGCTTCTGGAAGCGGGCCATCACGTGGCGAAGCAACGGCCGCCGTCCCCGCTCGACGCCGCACAGCTGGCGCTATTTGCGCCCCCCCCCGGGCCTGATCCGCTCCTCCTCGAATTGGATGGGCTGGACGTGGACTCGCGGTCGCCGCTCGATGCGTTGAATCAGCTGGCGGCATGGCAGAAGCGGCGGAAGGATGGGGGCTCGTGAGAGCACTCGCGCTGCTGGGATTGATCGGGTTCGCGGCATGCCGCGGCTCGTCACCGCAGGCCGGC
>DASWEL010000008.1:0-3798 GCA_036394755.1 Gemmatimonadales bacterium
GTGGCCCTTGACCGGCGGCAGATTGCGCGGTCCGCCGCCCTCATCGGCCACCGCATACTCCTCCCCCACGCCGAGCGCGAAGTGCGAGTAATGGTCAAAGAAGAACGACGTGACGTGGTCGTTGTAGATGAAGAACAGGACCTCCGGCCGCTTCTCCTGCAACCACCTCTGCACCGGCTGGAAGCCCGCGAATATCGGCGCCCAGACCGGGTCGGTCTGCTTGTTCGCGTCCAGCGCGAAACCGATCGTCGGGGTATGCGACGAGCCGATGCCGCCTACAATCCTGGCCATGGCCGAGGCTTACAGATACAGCTGCTTGTTGATCGGGACGCCGTGCTCGCGGCAGTAAGTCTCGTAGTGATTGATGAACCACCACACATCCAGCGTCTCGGCAAAATTGCCGTGCTCGTCGTAGAACTCGATGGGCCCCTGGAGCCATCCGAAGAGTTTCACGCCCCTCGGATCATCGGACACCAGGGTATGCGTGAGCCCCGGGGTCTCGTAGATGAAGTCACCGGGATGGGCCACCCAGTCGTACTCGAGGTACCGGACGCTCCCCTCGAGGCACACCATGACCACCGTGCCGCGATGCTTGTGCGTGCCGATCACACCCTTGGATTTGACCCACAGGACGTTGCTGAAGATGTTGTGGCGGACGTCGAAGGCGAGGTGGCGTATTGCGGCGTTCGGCCCGAACGCCACCCAGGGACTCTCCTGCTCCGAGGATCCGACGAAGGTTCCCGGCACCGCGTGGCGCCGGATCACCTCCCGGTGTATCTCGGGGATATCGACGATCTTGTAGGCCGTGGACGGCGGCGCCGTTATGGGCTTTTGGGCAGTGGAAGTAGCCATGTTTCATCGCTCCAGTTTGTTCCGCCCGGCGCGTGCGCCGGGACAGCACCGACGTGCCATAGCACGCTTCAATGCGCAAGGTTGACCCTGACCGAGGCATACCACATGCGCGGCGGATTGTAGTAGCCACCGACCTCGCCCGCTCCGTTGTTCGGGGATCCCGCGGTGACGTACCGGTCATCGGTCAGGTTGGTTCCACCGAATGCAACGTCGTATACGCCGGTCGGCGAAACGTAGTGGATCGACGCATCGAGCGCGCGCGTGGGCGGCCGCCGCAGCACCGGGGTGTTCAGAGCGTCGTTGAACATCTCTGCCGTGTAGGTGAAGCTCGCGAACAGGCGCATCTGGGCCGAATTCGCCAGGGAGTAGCTGTACTCGGGAGCGAGACTCACCTTGTACTTCGGCGTCTTCGGAAGTGACGCATCGAGCGGGCTCACTCCGGGGAGTGTTCCAGCGCATCCCACCGGGCAGTGCACCGTTCCATCCGCTGCGATGAACTGCGGAATACCGGAGATCGGGTTCACGTACGTGTAGTACGCGTCGATGTACGAGCCGGAAAGGGCAATCGACAGGCCGCCGCCGATGATGGACTGCAGCTCGAGCTCGCCGCCCTTGATCTTGGCGTTGCCGGCATTTTCCAAGACCGGCGAGATGCCCGTCTGGATGTTGAGCTGGATGGAGTCGTAATCGGTGTAGAAGAGCGCCGCGTTGGAGAGCAGGTGGTGGTTGAACCATTCAGACTTGAGCCCGAGCTCCCAGGTCTTGGAGTATTCAGGAGAGAAGCGCGCAGCCGCTGGGCTGGCAATCGGCATGTGCAGGCGCGTGGTCCAGCCACCTGCCTTGAAGCCCTTCCCCCAGCTCAGGTACGCCATGACGTCTTTGTCGAAGTGGTACTGCACACCGGCGGTCGGGTCGAAGATGTGCCAGGACTGGCTGTCCGGGATGGGGGGGAAGTACCGCAGCGGCCCGGTCCCCAGAATTGCGCCGGTCAGAAACCCGTTGAGGTCACCCTGGCCGCCCAGGAAACTCGTGTCGACGTCGGTATAGCGGCCGCCGACGCTGAATCCCCAGTTGTCGGTGGCCGCGTAGTCGGCGTGGATGAAAGCCGCGTAATTCTTGTTGTCCACATCGTTGGCGAAGTCGTAGATGAACAGTACGTCCTCGAACGGCACGTAGTCGTGAACGTAGCCGGCCTCCTTGAAGAAGTACACGCCACCGACGTAATTGAGCTTGCTCCCCAGCGCCTTGCCGAGCAGCTGGATCTCTTCGGACCACTGGTACTGATGCTGCGCATCCGTGACCTCCTGCAACGTCTCGGGCGTACCGTCGAGGTCCGTGCCGATGTTCCACTTGATCTGACGATAGCCGGTGATCGACTTCAGCTGCAGGGTGTCGGTCACGTCGTAGACGCCCGTGATCGAGCCTCCGAACGCGTCGTAGCGCGCGAAGTCCGGACCGTTCGAGTAGCTCGTATCGATGTTGCCGGTATTCGCTGCGGCAAAGTCGAAGTACAGACGCGGCTGGTTGGAGCCGAGATAACCCGTGCCGGGGTGGTTGTTGAAGTTGAACGGTCCGGGTGGACCGCCCACATACCCCGCACCCAGGAGCGGCGCGCCGCCGATCGAAAGGCCGGGGACCTGCGCGCGCGGCTTGGCGCAGTTGGCCGCAAAGGCGGCGTTGACGAAGTCCAGCGTCGGATTTATGCCCGTCGGCGGACCACCTGCCGCGGCAATCGCCCCGGGCAGCGTCGACGCATTGTTGCTGATGCAGACGTTGTACAGGGTCGAGAACGTGGATGCATTCAGGTTCCCCGAGTAGACGCCGAGGACGGTGTACGGCAGCGCGGTCTGATCCTCGTGCGACCAGTCGCCCGTGAAGGTCATCTTGAACTTGTCCGACGCATTCCACAGAACCTTGGCACGCAGGCTCGTCACACCCGTCCCGCCGTAGTTGTCCGAGGTCTGGTAGCCGGCCTTCGGATAGACATTCTGTGGATCGACGATGAACGGCGCCGATCCCTGGGGTGAATTGGTCGGATAGGGAATGACACTCACCCAGCCCGTCTGGTTCTGCGTGGAGACGCTGATCGAGCTCAGGAGTTTGTCCTGGATGATAGGCAGGTCGGCGGTGAAGGCGAAGTCACGGCGGTTATATCTACCCGCGGTTGCGGTGCCGATGAAGCGCGGGGTGTTGCCGGGGGTATGGGTGACGACGCTGATCGCACCGCCGATGGTGTTGGCCCCGAACAGCGTGCCCTGCGGACCCTTCAGAATCTCGATGCGGTCCACGTCGAGGAGGCTCAGATTCGCCCCGATCGTGCGCGCGAGATACACCCCGTCCAGGTAGACGCCGACGCCGGGGTTCAGGTTGAACGCAAAGTCGTCCTGTCCGATACCGCGGATGGAGGCGGACAGCACCGATCGGTCTCCGGAGAATGGCGCGCCGGAATCGAGGTTGACGCTCGGGGTGAGATTACTGAGCGCGTGGATGTCTGCGAGCGCGCGGCTCTGCAGAGCCTCGGCGGTGAATGCGGTCACCGCGATCGGCACGTCCTGCAGCTTCTCCTCGCGTCGCTCCGCGGTCACGACGACCTCCGGAATCTCCTGCGCCACGGCTTGCGCGCAGCCGAGCACGATGATGCAGCCACGACCCCATTTCGCAAATGAGATATTCATGTTGGTATTTCCCCCTGGCAAAACCCAGCCCACCTCGTACCGGCCGGCGCTGACATTCCGTCCGGTTCATGCCCCTCACCTGACGAGCGCGAGGCGCGGTATTGCCTCCCGGTCCTCCGCGCCGATCGCCGCAATATTGAGATTCTCCTTGACCGGGTTCGTGTGCTCACGCATCAGCGCTTCCACGCGTGAGCCCTCACCCTGCTCCAGGGCGGACACGATGTAGTGATGCTGCCGATGCGCGTAAGCGAGCGTCTCGTGCATCCGCTGC